>JBCBOT010000024.1:0-49022 GCA_039821165.1 Planctomycetota bacterium
AAGCGAAGGACGCCGGCGTGCCCGACGACCGCGGGCACGGAGAGGAAGACGTCGCTGATCCCGTAGTAGTCTTCGACGTAGGTGCTGATCGGAATCGTGCGTTTGCCGTCCCGAAGCACCGTCTGAATCATGAGCGTTGCGGCCTGTGAGATGGCGTAGTTTGTGTAGCCCTTCTTTTGATAGACGGCTAAACCGGCACCACGCGATCGTTCAAAGAGTTGGTAGATCATCGGATCGGCATCGATCTTTTTGCCGCCCGTTGCCGAGACGCTTAACGCCGGGAACTGTGTGTCGCCGTGTTCGCCAAGGATGTAGGCCCGCACGTCATCGGCGTGGATGCCGAGGTACTGGCTGAGCATGCTTCGCCAGCGTGCCGAGTCAATCAATGTGCCTGTCCCGATGAACTGTCGCGATCTCAAGCCCGATAGCTTCCACGCGTAGTAAGACATCGCTTCAACCGGGTTGGTGATCATGACGAAGATCGCATCGGGGGATGCTTCTGCCAACGCCGGAATCCATTCTTTCAAGAGACCGAGGTTGCCTTCGGCCAATTCGTTGCGCGACGTCATGTTCTTCGGCGTGGGAACACTGGCTGTGAACGCGATCACATCCGATCCGGCACTTTCAGCGAGTCCTCCTGCCTCGATTCGAATGTTCCGTTCGACCAATGCCGCCGCGTGTCGGAGGTCCGCCGCTTCACCCTCGGCCCGGCTCATCGTTCGGTTCAGGATCACGAGTTCATCCACCGCGTTCGCAGCAACCAGCGCATAACAAAGGGTGGAACCGACGTGGCCGCATCCGAGCACGGTAACTTTCGCCATTGAATTGATTCGAGCGGTTGGCGGTGTTGATAGGTGTTCGCGTTGCCGGGATACACCGGCCTCGTTCTCGGGGAAGTCTAGCGATTCGTACAACCCGTCCCCATCACCAACGCGCGAAGGAGTTGACGAAGGATTTGGTTGACGTTTTGGGCGACGTTCAGTAGGATGCAGTGGTGTCGTGAGCCACCTTGCGACATCCCCGCCTGCCCCTCGGAATTCGCCCCTTTGGATTCCACCCCTCTGGGCTACCTGCTCGGTACGTATCAGCGTGCCGCGTCGGACTGGCGCCGGTCAGAAAGCTAGCGTGTACACGCGATCAAGTCTGCGGCGTTTTTCGGGTCGATCTCTTCGATCATGGTCCTGCGCCGGATTTGGTTACGTTGACCTCCACTCCGCAGGTTTCCTCGATGAATCGATCCTCCATCGGATTTCTTTTCTTCGTCAGCTTCGGTCTTCATGCGGTTGCCGACCAACCGGTCGAAACCGACTCACGTTCGGTGTCCTACGCCAATGACGTGGAGCCGATCTTTCGCCGTAACTGCTTTGGGTGCCATCAAGGTGCAAAGCAACTCGGTTCGTACCTGATGACGGATTTCAAGGCGTTGCTTGCTGGTGGTGAAACCGGCGAACCGGCAATCGTGCCGGGTAAGCCTGATGAAAGTTATTTGATGGATCAGATCGTCTTGGTCGACGGCGTCGCCGAGATGCCGAAACCGCCACAGAAGCCGCTCAGCGAAGCCGAAGTGGAAACGATTCGTCGATGGATCGAAGCCGGGGCGGTCAACGATTTGGCGGTCGCCGGTCCAAAGTACTCCACCGAGAATCCACCCCAGTACAACGCGGCCCCCGCGGTCACCTCGGTCGATGTTGCTCCCGATGGCAAATCGATTGCGGTCGCCGGTTTTCACGAAGTCTTGATTCTCGACTCGGCGAGTGGAGCCATACAGGCTCGTTTGGTCGGTCGCAGTCCTCGAATCAACGCGGTCCGCTTTTCGCCTGATGGAACTCAACTGGCCGCGGTCGGCGGCACACCCGGCGTCGAGGGCGAAGTCCAGATTTGGCAGACGGCCGATCAGTCCTTACGACTGTCTTTGCCGTTCACCTACGACGCGCTGTCAGGCGTGTCGTGGTCTCCCGATGGAGCGAAGATCGCCTTCGGAGCGGCCGACAATGTGATCCGAGCGATCGATTCCGAGTCGGGCGAGCGAGTGCTTTTCCAGGGCGCGCATGAGGATTGGGTCCAGGACGTCGGATTCACACCCGATGGCAAACACATCGTGTCGGTCGCGCGTGACATGTCCTGCAAGCTGACCGAAGTCGAGACCGAACGTTTTGTTGACAACATCACTTCGATCACGCCGGGAGCGTTGTCGGGCGGACTCAGCAGCGTCGCCGTTCACCCAGAACGCAACGAGATGGTCGTCGGCGGTTCAGACGGTGTGGTGAAGGTGTACCGAATCTTCCGCGAAACCGCGCGGAAGATCGGTGACGATGCAAACCTTGTTCGTCGTTTGCCCGAAATGCCTGGGCGAATCTTCAGTGTGGCGATCAGTCCCGATGGCACTCGCATTGCCGCCGTCAGCACGCTCAACGGTGTCAGTGAAGTTCGGGTTTGGAACTATGACTTCGATGGAAAACTGACCGATGAACTCAAAGCGATTATCGCAAAACTGGTCGCACAACGCTCCGCCGAAGAAAAGAAAAAGGTCGAAGCCTATCGTTCGACGGAGACAAAACAGCTTGCCCAAATGACGCTCGACGCGGCCACCTACTCGCTGCGATTCGGACCCGACAATTCCTTGTTCGTCGCATCATCAGCAGGCCGTTTGCATGTGCTTGATTCGGAAGGAAACGAGCGGGCGGCGTTCAGTCTCTTGCCGACCTCGGACGCGAAATCGGTGGTCGCCGGTGCGTTCGATGCGACGAAGTGGAACGATCCGATTCCGGAAGCAGAGCCGCTCACGGTCGATGCCCAGTCGGTCGTCGAAATCAAAGTCACGCCCGCAGCGGTTGAACTGTCGTCGCCCTACGACTACTGCCAACTCGTTGTGACGGGAACCACTTCGGAAGGAGACCAAGTCGATTTGACCCGTGCCGGATCCTGGCAACTCCCCGCTTTCGCAAAGCATGCCGGAGGCGGGTTGGTGCGGCCACTCGGCAATGGGACGGGTGAGGCTGTCTTCGTGTGGGACGGACGAACGATCACACTGCCCATTCGTGCGGATCGAATCGTCGGAGAGGACGCCTCGATCGGCGCGACCGATTTTATTCGCGACGTGAACCCGGTCCTCAGCCGATTGGGCTGCAATGCGGGAACCTGTCACGGAGCTCAAAAGGGTAAGAACGGGTTCAAGCTTTCGCTCCGCGGCTACGATCCGATTTTCGATCTCCGCGCGCTCACCGATGATCTTGCCGCACGCCGGATCAATCCGGCAGCCCCCGAGGAGTCACTGATGCTCCGCAAGCCGCTCGGTGAAACGCCGCACCAAGGCGGTAGCTTGATGACCTCCGGCGACCCGTATCACGCCGTGCTTCGTCGCTGGATCGCTGATGGCAGCCAACTCGATATGGAAACGCCACGAGTTGTTGGCCTGGAAGTGTTTCCAAAGAATCCGGTGATTCAAACGATCGGCCAGAAACAGCAGGTTCGTCTCGTTGCCAGCTATGCGGACGGAACGACGCGGGATGTGACCCGCGAAGCGTTCATCGAGAGCGGTAACACCGAGGTCGCCACGTCGGCGATCGGCGGGCTGTTGACTTCGGTCCGCCGAGGAGAAGCCGCCATTCTCGCTCGCTACGAAGGCAACTACGCCGCGGCCACGTTGACCGTGATGGGTGATCGAAGCGATTTTGAACTCAAACGCTATGCCTCCTGGAATCGCGTCGACGAATTGGTCGCCGAAAAATGGGAGCGAGTGAAAGTCGTTCCGAGTGAACTCTGTGACGACGCGACCTTTATCCGGCGAGTCACGCTCGACCTGACGGGACTGCCGCCGACGAGCGATGAGGTGCGGAATTTCCTTCGTGACAAGACGCCCGCACAGGAGAAACGCACCCGGCTTGTTGACGAGTTACTCGCCGGTGACGCTTACGTGGACTATTGGACCAATAAGTGGGCCGACCTTTTGCAGGTCAACCGAAAGTTCCTCGGTGTCGAAGGGAGCACGGGATTCCAAAAGTGGATTCGGGCGGCGGTCGCCGAAAACCGACCTTACGATCAATTCGCTCGCGAGATCCTCACGGCTTCGGGATCCAACAAAGACAACCCGGCCGCCAGCTACTTTAAAGTGCTTCGGAATCCCGAAGACACGATGGAGAACACGACGCACCTGTTCCTCGGAATCCGTTTCAATTGCAACAAGTGCCACGACCATCCGTTTGAACGTTGGACCCAAGATCAGTATTACGAGATGGCCGCCTTCTTCGGTCAGGTCGCACTGGAGAACGATCCACAATCAGGCGGTAAGAAAATTGGTGGGACGGCCGTTGAGGGTGCCAAGCCTTTGTACGAAAAGGTCGTCGATCGGAAGACGGGAGATGTAGTTCATGCACGCACCGGTGATGTCGTGCCGCCGGCATTTCCATATGAAGTGGAGTGCTCGATCGAGGAAGACGCGACGCGTCGGCAACAACTCGCCGCGTGGATGACCTCTGCCGACAATCCGTATTTTGCTCGCAGTTTCGTCAACCGATTGTGGGGTTATCTCATGGGCGTCGGGCTGATTGAGCCCATCGATGACATTCGTGCGGGCAACCCGCCGAGCAATCCTGCGTTGTTGGATCACTTGACCGAGAGTTTCGTCGAATCGGGGTTCGACGTTCGAGCCGCCTTGCGGCACATCTGCACGAGTCGAACGTATCAGCTCGGCGTTGAAACCAACCCACTCAACGAAGACGACACGCTCAACTATTCGCATGCGACGCCGCGCCGTCTACCGGCGGAAGTCATTTATGACGCCGTCCACACGCTGACCGGTGCGGTCAGCAACATCCCCGGCATGCCGAAGGGAACCCGCGCGGCGGCGATCACGGATTCAGGTGTCAAACTCGCCGATGGATTCCTGCAAAACCTCGGACGTCCCGTCCGCGAGAGCGCCTGCGAGTGCGAACGGTCCAGCGACTTGCAACTCGGACCGATCATGGCATTGATCGGTGGACCGACAATTGCAACCGCGATCGCCGACCCGAAGAACGAACTCGAACGAATCGTTCAAGACAATCCGGACGACCGGTTGCTTGCCGAAGAGATCTTTCTTCGCTCGATCGGACGCTATCCTTCGGAAGCCGAACTTGCGGCGTTTGATGCGATCAAAACACAGATTCAATCCGACCATGAGTTGTTGCTGCAAGAGCTTGAAACGCAAGAAGCCGCATGGGCGGAGCGGAAAGCGGAGCTCGAGGCGTCACGATTGAAGCAGCTCGAAGACACCAAGGCCAAACTCGCGGCGCGGATCGAGGCCGCCAAGCCGGAACAGGATCGGTTGGCCAAGGAACGCCAGGCACGCGTCGAGAAAGCTCAAGCGGGTGTTGATGCCGCCGAAAAAGCGCTCGAGGGCAAGTTGCCCAAGTTCGCCAAAGATCATCGCGCATCCGTCGAATGGCATCCGCTACTGGCATCCAAAGCGACCGCCTCCAACAAGGCCACGCTCGAGATTCAATCGGACCGATCGTTGTTGGCCTCCGGCAAGAAGGACAAAGGCATTTACACGATCACATTCCCAACGACGCTCAAACGAATCACGGGTTTGCGTTTGGAAGCCTTGGCCGATCCAAGCCTGCCTGGCGGCGGACCCGGTTTGCCACCGAACGGAAACTTTGTGATCACCGAGTTCGAAGTCTTGTTCGCCTCTTCCAAGGAACCCAAGAAACGAACGCCAGTCGCGATCGCCAGCGGCAAAGCCGACTTCACGCAAGGTGGTTTCAACGTCAACCAGACCTTTAACAACAACAAACGAGGCCAGCAGGGTTGGGCGGTTCACGATGCCATGGGCGTTGACCACTGGGCCACCTACAAACTGAAGCAACCGATCGAAAATCCGGACGGTGGCACGCTGGTGATCAATTTGCATCAATTCCACAACGCTGCCGAGCATCGCATCGGTCGCTTTCGAATCAGCGCGACAACCGCTGACGGAGACATCCCACTGGACCTTTCCGAAGGCCTTCGAGCCGCCGTTTCAACTCCGGCCGAACAGCGCTCCGAAGACACGACGAAGAAGCTACTGGCGTACGTCGGTAAGACCGACCCGCAAAAACGCAAAGCCGTCGCGGCGTTGGCTGAGGCACGAAAACCGGTGCCTCGAGATTCCGAAACCGTGCGATTGGAACAGCGGCGCGACCAGCTCTCCAAAGAAACGCAGGATTCTTCGAGCATCGTTCGTCTCCGAGCCGACGCCAAATACAGCAGCGAGCAGATCAAGCGGATTCGGTTGACCGCTGCTGAAGACCTCACTTGGGCGCTGATCAACAGCCCCGCTTTCCTGTTCAATCACTGATACACTGAAGTCCCCACCAACCTCCTGTCACGGAGACCGATTCATGCTGTCATTCAAAGGTTACAAGGCAAAAGACCTGTGTGATCCGAATCTGGCGCCGACCCGACGAGCGTTCTTGCGTGTCGGTGGTTGCGGCATGCTCGGACTTTCGTTGCCGACGTTGTTGCAGATGGAACAAGCTTCCGCGACTTCCCCAGGCGTGGGTGGGGGTCCCGGCTGGGGGAAGGCCAAGAGCATCATCATGGTCTATTTGCAAGGCGGGCCTAGCCACCTTGATCTTTGGGACCCGAAGGAAAACGTCCCCGATAATGTCAAAAGCCAGTTCAATGCGATCAGCACGAAGCTGCCCGGGATCAAGTTCACTGAGAACCTCCCGAGGCTGAGTCAACTGAACGATCGGTTCACAATGATTCGGTCGATGTCATATACGCCCAACGGACTCTTCAATCACACGGCCGCGATTTATCAGATGATGACTGGCTACACGACGGACAAAGTCAGCCCGTCGGGTCAGTTGGAGCCGCCGTCGCCCAAAGACTTTCCTAACTTCGGCAGCAACATCATCAAGATGCGCCCCGTCGATGAACCGATGTTGCCGTTTGTGATGTTGCCGCGACCGCTCCAGGAGTCCAACGTCGTCGGCAAAGGTGGAACGGCGGGTTTCCTTGGGAAGTCGTTCGACCCCTACACGCTGTATCCGTCGGGTGACGACATGGATATGGAAAAGATGAGCCGCATCAAGATCGATGATCTTCGATTGCGGCCTGAGGTGTTCAGCGTGCGATTGAATCGCCGAGCGAAGCTGAGAACACTCCTCAACGAGCAGATGCCACATATCAACAAAGCCGTTGAGAACTTTGAGCTGGACTCCTATTACGACCGGGCGCTCTCATTGATCGTCTCCGGCCGCGCGAGAGAGGCGTTTGAACTCGGCAATGAGCCGGATCAACTCCGTGACAAATATGGCCGCAATACGTTTGGCCAAAGCTGTTTGCTCGCCCGCCGATTGGTCGAAGCGGGGACGCGCGTGGTGGAAGTGATTTGGCCGAAGGTCGCCAACAGTGACAATCATTCGTGGGATCACCACTCCGGTTTGAGTAAACGGATGAAGGATCAATCCGCGCCGATGTTGGATGCCGGTCTCTCGGGGCTGATCGAGGATCTCGATGACCGCGGGATGCTCGAAGACACGCTCGTGGTGGCGGTTGGCGAGTTCGGACGCAGTCCGCAACGCGGCGTGAGCACGAGTGGGAACAACAACTCCGACGACGGTCGTGACCACTGGCCGTACTGTTACACCGCCGTCATGGCGGGTGCCGGCACGCGACGCGGTTACGTACACGGCAAGAGTGATAAAACGGCTTCGGCGCCGCTGGAGGATCCCGTGCATCCGTCGCAGGTCTTGGCGACGATCTACCACAGTTTTGGAATTCATCCCGAAACGATCGTCTACAACCACCTGAACCAGCCTCGTGAATTGGTGAAAGCTGAGGCGTTGACGCAGCTACTGGCATAGTGGCTGACGCCAATTTCCGAGGGAGCGAATGAACTTCGGAGCACGATGTCAATCAAAAGCGAGTGCGAACAAAGCGGGCGACCGGAGCCTCGTCGTTCGCCGTCGGTTGGCAAATCATTGCTCTGGGGGCGTCGTTCTTTCTTCTGACTTACATTCTGCTGCTGTTGGAATTCTCACGAACGTATGACCCTGAGGTGAATAATCCGCAGGGAATCGGGGTTGTGGTCTGGGTTGGCGGTGTGTGCTTTGCCCTGGGGCTCATGCTCGGCTGTGGAATGATGTTATTCGGCGAGTCTCGGTCTCGGCATTCGCTTCGCGCCATGCAGCGTGACGGAGTTGCCCGAGTTTCTCCGTCGGAAAGTCTGACGTGCCCCGACATGCTGACGAAGCGATTTCTTTTTTGATTTTGTGGTGATGCCGACGCGGTTGTGGCAACTTATTGGTTGTCACTCCCAATCGGTCGCCCATGAATCCATCCACCGTGCTCGTCGACAATCGCCGTTGGCTCTGGCTGGTGGTCTATTCGCGGCTCGGCGATGCGGCTCAGGCGGAGGACGTGATGCAGGAGGTCGCGGTCGCGGCGGTTCGGACGGATATCGAGTTTCCCGAAGCCGAGTGTGGCAAGCATTGGCTTTATCGCGTCGCAGTCCGGCAGGTGATGTTGTTTCGTCGCAGCCAGGCCCGCCATCGACGCAAGTTGCAGAATTTTCAGCGGGACATTCCCGCGGTCGATGCACCAGATTGTGTGCAGTGGATCTGCGCCGGCGAGACGAATGGCCAAGTTCGCGAGGCCCTTGCACGGCTCAAGCCAGGCGATCAGGAGATCCTGGCGATGAAGTATGGAGAGGATTTTTCGTGTCGAGAGATCGCTCGGGTGATGGGCGTGACCGAAACCACCATTCAATCACGGTTGCTGCGTGCGCGAAAGCGGCTACGTCAGTTGCTTGTGAGCGAGTACCAGTTTGAGGCTGAAAGTGATGACTGATTTCACGTTGAGCGAGCGTATCGAGCTATTGGTCGAAGGCGAACTTTCACCAGACCAACGGCGAGAGCTTGTCGGTGAATTGGACAGTGATCCCAAACGCTGGCGCGAAGTGGCGTTTGCGTTCATGGAACAAGAAAAGCTGCGAAGTGCCGTTCGCGTTGCGGTGGCGGAAGACCGAACCGCCGCACGATCGACGGGGCGTCCGGTCGTCACATCGGAGGCGTCTTCAAACGTTCCTGGTGGGGCAACGTTTGCGGTGGGGCGCGTCCTGGGGCTCGCGGCGTTGTTCCTTTTCATGTTCACGTTCGGTTTGGCCGCAGGAAGGCAGACGGCTGCGTTTCCACGCATCAAGACAACGGAACCGGCGGTCGCCGCGACGGGCTCCGAACCGGTTGCGATGACACCCGTGATTGCGGCGCGGGGCGCGGACGATCGAGGCATCGTCGGGTACATGCACTGGGAAAGCCGTGCGGGAGTCCGCCGCTTACCGGTGTTCGACGGGACTGCGAGTAAACAGTGGCTCGCGGAAAATCCACCGCAGATCGACAGTCGACTGGAGCGGTTGTTGGCCCGATCCGGATGGCAGGTTCGCCCCGCGCGACGGCTGGTTTCGATGCAGTTCGATTCAGGCGACACGTTCACGATTCCTATTGATGACCTGACGTACCAGTACGTCGGACAACAAGTCTTTTAACGGAGAGGTTTGATGTATCGATTCACGATGATTGCGGCGTTAGCAGCTCTGCTTCCGTCCGGCTTGACGGCTCAGGATGAGGTGATTGCCTACACACAGGTTGCTCCAGCATGGAGTCATTCTGTGGCGGCAGGAAAGATGGCGTGTAGTGCATGCCACCAAACGGGAGGAAACCCACTGGACTACACGTTGGGTATCGCGTCGAACCAGGAGTACTTCAACTTTGGCCCTCACGTTGTCGACGTCGCGGTGGCTCGTGGCGCGGTCGCGTCGAATGTCGGGTCCTCTGTGATTCGCCTTGGCAACGTGACCTTTGTGCCGTTGGCAAGTGAGTTGGTGCGATCGCACTTGCCGATCGACGAAGAACCGGCGTGGATGGTTAGCGCCGTGGAGGCTGAATCCGATCGCCTGAAGCGTGGGGATGTCGTCTTGACGGTCAATTCAATTCCCGTGAGCGACCACGCGAAGATCGTGGAATCAGTGGAAGAGGATCGTGGAAAGCCGGCGCAGTTGTTGTTGATCCGCGGCGGCAAGCGAGTAAACGCGGATGTGACGAGCCTTGTTTTGGCCCGTCCCGAGCAGCCCTATCGGATCGGCGTGCAAGTGGAGCAGCCGAGCGACGCATTGCGATCTCAACTTTGCCTCTATGAGAATGAAGGCCTGTTGATCACTGACGTCGTCGCGGACTCTGCGGCTGAAAAATCTGGCTTCCAGAAACACGACATTCTGCTCCGCGCCGGCGATCAACGCATTTCGACGCTTGATGACCTGAGAGCCTGCGTCAATGAATCCGAAGGTAAGGCGATCGAGTTGACATTCATGAGGGGTGGGAAAGAGCAGAAACTGTCGGCGACCCCCGAACAGCAAGAAGTGGATGCTGTGGTTGACGTCTACAGTGTTTGCCCGCGCGTCTCCCATGCGGAACTGCTGCTGCTGGATCGCAGCATTTATACGGCAACACATGATGCGCTGCAGCAAGCTAAGATCACGCTCGGCCCGACGGAGTCGGAGGACACGCAAGCGGACGACGAATAAGGCCTTGGTGGTTGCGACGCAACATGGTTTGGCTGCGGGAGGCGAGTTGATGCCGCTCGTCTTCCGGCCCACGACGAACGGCGGCGATTGGGGTTCTTTGCTCCGGTCGCCGTTCGTTATTTACTCCGAGTCGCTTCGGTCCTAGTCGCTGGAGCTGATTCGATAGAGGGCCTCGGAGGTTCGAATCAGTAGCGAGTCTCCGACCACTGCGGGACTTGCCATGATTTGACCGCTGAGTTGATTCTCGGCGACTTTCTCGAACTCACCTGCGGCCTTGAAGACCGTCACGGTGCCTTCGTGCGATCCGACATAGATGTTTTCGCCAACCAGAAGCGGTGAAGCCGAGTATTTGCCGCTGATCCGCTTTTTCCAAACCTCGTCTCCGGTCATTGCATCGACGCAGGTAGCGATTCCTGTGTCATCGATCACGTACAGCAAGCCCTGGTGCAAAATTGGCGATGGTTTGGTGGGCATGCTTTTGGCGAGCATCCATGCGACATGGGTGTCGGTAACATCGCCGCTGCCGTCCACTTTCACCGCCCAAAGTCGCTTGTCTCCGAATCCCGTGGCGAAGTACACGATGCCCTCGCCGTAGACCGGTCGCGGTACGACGGAAAACCCTTTGCCGTGACGCACCTTCCAGATCTCGTTGCCTGTCTCGGGCTCGTAAGCAACCATCCACTGGGAGCCCATGCAAATGAGTTGCTCACGACCTTTCGGATCCGTGATCTTGATCGGCGTGCAGTAAGCCTTTTTCATGTCACCAGAAGGAGCATCCATCTCGGGGCGTTCGACTTCCCACAGCGTCGAGCCTGTCGCCTTGTCGAGTGCCGTCACGTACTGTCGTTCGACGCCGTCTTGAATCAGTACGAGGCGGGGCCCATCGATAAACGGTGAGCTTCCTGGCCCGACCGAATGCACCAGCGGTAACTGTCGATGCCAGACAACATCGCGACCTGCGCGATCGAGGCAGAACGTTCCGTAGGTTCCGAAGTGACAAAAGATGTGGTCGCCCTCGATCACCGGAGTGGGTGACGCATAGCTGTTGAGCGAGTGAATCGGGTCCGGTGAATCGATCTCCGTCAACTCGATGGTCGATTCCAGTTTGCCGGTTTTCCAGTCGAGAACCAGCAACTGCAGTTTGATGGATTTCGCGATCGCAAGTTGTTTGAACTTCTTTTGCTCGATCCCCGCATCGGCAAGCATTTGCAATCGCTCTTCCTCGGTCGGGAAAACTTCGATCGCGGTCGTCGCCCAAACCTTTCCGTCAGCGACGACTGGTGAAGACCACGCTTTGCCGGGCAGTGCCGATTTCCAAGTGATATTCCTGGCGTCGCCGAATGAAGCGGGAACGTTGGAATTCATCACCACGCCGTTTGCATTGGGTCCCCGAAAGTCCGGCCAAGGAGATTCCGCGACCGCGGCAGACAGACTTAGAAGACACCAGCAAGACAGACAAAGAAAACGCATCAGGGGCCTCGGGCATGGGAGTAACACCCCAGATTATAGCCGCGCAGGTCGTGAGCGATTTGATCGCTTAGGACCCAAATGAGGCGTGCTTCTGGGTGATTGCGAGGGCCGGCGGATGCAGTGCACCGTTACTAGCCAAAACACTGGAAGGCGCCAGGCCGAGTTGGCCGCCTAAGGCATCGGTCACAATGCCGCCGGCTTCGGCAACGATCAATTGGCCGGCTGCAAAATCCCATGGCGAGAGTTTGTATTCGAAGAACACGCCGAACATGCCGCTCGCCACCGCACACAGGTCCAGCGCCGCCGTTCCAAACCGACGGATCCCGTGGATGTCGTGTGCAAAAAACTCTTCGATGGCTGCCAGCGTGGACCGCATCATCTCGCCGCGGTCGTAATAGAATCCGCAGCCGACGAGTGACTCGGACAACGATGTCGACGACGCTACTTGAATCGGCTTGTTGTTGTGATACGTGCCATAGCCACGAACAGCCGTATACAGGTCACCCGTGATCGGATTGCTGACCACGCCTACAGTGGGGCGCCCACCACGAAAGTACGCGATCGAAACGGCGAAGTGCGGAACGTGGTGAGCAAAATTATTGGTGCCATCGAGCGGATCGATGATCCAAACATGCTCCCGCGAGGTGTCGCCGACCAAGTCCTCTTCACCCATCAGTTCGTGATCGGGGTAGGAACTCGCGATGCGTTTGGCGACCGCGTGCTGGCTTTCGACATCGGCGTCGCTCACCAGATCGTAGGTCTTACCACCCGATGAGGATTTGTCGCGCAGCTCAACACCGTCATCCCAGTAACGGCGCAGCACCTCGCCGCCGGATTCGGCGGCCGAAATCGCAACACTCAGAATGGATTCGAGTTCTGGATCGTCGATCATTAATGTGTTCAATCCCGAACGCGGACCTTGGACCAACTTCCCGGCAAGCCGCGCGGGTGGTCGACAAAAGTGTTAACGTTCGCGATATGTGATTCGGCCCTTCGTCAAATCGTAGGGCGAGAGTTCGACCCGGACCTTGTCGCCAGGGACGATTCGGATGAAGTGTTTGCGCATCCGTCCCGCGACGTGCGCCATCACTTCGTTACCGGTCTCGAGCTGGACTCGAAATCGGGTGTTGGCGAGAGCCTGCGTGACAGTGCCCTCGACTTCGAATGCTTCTTCTTTCTTTCCCAAGTCTGATTCCTCAATTCAAGTGTGCGCTCGGCGGCCGAAACCGTTCCGACCCGCTGCGCGCGGCGGTGGCGCATTCCAGACGCAACGTGCATCGGAATGGCTCAATCCACCTAGTGGCAAATGGCGTGCCGACCGCATTTCATCGGCCATAACGGCAAATGATGCAAGTCCGATGTCAATCGCGGCATGAGATCTGCCGAAATGACTGCCAAGCCGGGGTGCAGAGCGAGGGAGAGTCTCCCCCGCACTCGAAATTGTAGAGACAGCGCGGCTCGTTAGAAGGTTCGAAACGCAAATTTTAACGCTTGCTGAACTGAACGCCGCGACGGGCGCCACGCAGACCAGGCTTCTTGCGTTCCTTCATTCGCGAATCCCGCGTAAGGAAGCCGCCGTCACGAAGTGGATCGTGCAACTCTTCACTGTGACTAACCAATGCACGGGCGAGTCCCATCCGCACGGCACCACTTTGGCCCGTCATTCCTCCACCGCTGACACGCACCAAGACGTCGACTTTACCGGTTAGCTCAGCCGCATCGAGGGTTTGAATGATCGCTGCGCGGTCTTGCTCGTTGACGAAATACTCTTCGATCGGTTTCCCGTTGATCGTGATCTTTCCATCGCCCGGGCGGATTCGAACGCGAGCTACGCTGCTTTTGCGTCGCCCGGTGCCGAGCGAATCGCCATTGATCTTGTCTTTTTTGACCAGGGTCATCAGGAATCAGATATTCGAGTGAATGGGTGGGAACGCAAATGCGTCAAACGACCTTCTTGCCGGTGCGGGCGAGAGGCTGCGGATTCTGGGCGACATGAGGGTGATCAGGACCCGTATAGATCTTGAGCTTCTTGATCATCTGCCGAGCAAGCTTGTTCTTCGGCAGCATCCGGCGGACCGCGTGGTAGATCAAATCTTCCGGCTTACGCTTCTGGCGGTCGCTGTAGCTCTCCAATCGCAGACCGGGATAGCCCGTGTACCACGTGTAGTGGCGAACATCCATCTTCTTGCCAGTCATCGCGACCTTTTCAGCGTTGGTCACGATCACAAAGTCGCCGCAATCAACATGGGGCGTGTACTCGGGGCGATGCTTGCCCATCAAAATCACGGCAATATCACTCGCCAGTCGACCCAGCACTTCATCGCTGGCGTCGACATGATACCATTTTCGTTCAACCTGGCCAGGTTTGGCCATGTAGGTAGCTTGCACAGTCACGGGATCGCTTGGTTCTGAGACGGTCTTCCGCAGAGGTACGGCAAATTCTGGGCCGCACCGAAGAATCCGGAAAGGTATCGACCACACCGAACCTTCACAAGGGCTTTTTCCCAACTTCCGAGCAGGAATCCGGGGTGGCTACCGTCCTCGTCGGTCACGACCGATTCAGGCTCGAAATCGATTCAGATAGCCGTTGAGCCGGAGCTTTTTTCGGGCGCTGTCGCTGGTCATGTACCGGACGCTCCCAAACACGGGGCGTTTCGGACCCCACGCACGGTCGTATCGTCCGAGGACCCAGAAAATCCCGTTGTAGGAGTTGGGGTCTCGGCCATCGAGCCCGTACTTGTTGTTCAGGTCGATCATGACCGCCAGCGCATCTTGAGGCGTCGCCGTCCAGTGCAGGATCTTCTTGCCCCACAACATTCGCATGTAATTGTGCATGATGCCCGTCTCGGCCAGTTGCCGCTGTGCCGCGTTCCAGAGTTCATCATGGGTCTCGGCGGCTTCGAACTGTTCGGCCGTGTAAATCACCGGTCGTTCGTCATGAATCGTCTCCGCGAACGACTTCTGTGCCCAGTTCGGCAACGACTCAAACTTGTCGTAGGTTTCCGGTTCGCGGTGGGCCATGTTGAAGCCCATTTCTCGCCAGGTCAGCATTTGATCGAGAAATCCCTCCGCTTCTTCGCTCGTGTTCCAGAACCCGTGATTCTTGCCATTCGGTTTGGCGGCTTTGTCGGGCGTCCAACTCTCATGGTCCAGCACGCGATCGATGACGTCTTGCGCGGCGATGTGGCCGAAATGCAGGTGGGGGCTGAGTCCCGTCGTCGCTTCTTCATCGGGATGGTTTCGGTCCGACCCGTAGCGTGAGAGCCGTGAGTCGATGAATCGATCCATCATCCTAGCGGCCTCCTTGCTGCCGCCCGAAAGGATCGGACTCGGCGGCACCGAATGATCGATCGGAAGGTCGTTGATACCGTCGCCGTCCAAAAGTGACTCGAAATCTGCCGGTTTCCACTTTCGCGTGATGGCCGAGGGGAGCGATTCCAGTCGAGGCAGTTTGACGCGGGCCAAGGGATCGGGCGCTGTCGATTCGGCTAGCCATTCGAGGATGTTCTTTTGCATCCAGCGGCGATAGCTGTGCGCGACGGTAAAGGTGCGGTCCGTCGCTCGCATCGGGATCACGCCATTGCCGTCGACCAACTCGAGCGGCACCGGCAAGCGATCTTTCACCGCCCGAATCATGTGGGGCAAGAAGAAACACGGATAGTCGTCGGTCACCACCGTGCACGCCTTCTTGGCCAAGGTCGACAAGAGTGGTGTTCCCGCGCCGGCCTTCGGCTCGACATAGGGGAAATAAGTGACGGGCGCCTTCGCAAAGTCGGCCTCGTTGGCCCGCATGCCTTCGATGACGAAGCGATGGAAACGGTCGCTCGCCCAGCGGTAGCGGATCCGTAGCGGTTCAAAAATGACGAGCGGTTTTCCGAGCGACTTAGCTCGGTCCACGGCGTGCTCGAGCGCAGCGTTGTAGCGACGTCGTCGTGAGGCAATCATCCAGTAGAGGACATAATCGCCCTCTTTTTGAATCGCGCGGTCGTTGGCCTGGGTCAGTCGAAGTGATGGTATCGGCACAGCCAATCCGTTCTCAATTGCGGTCCGGTGACAAGTCGTCGGTGATCGACGGGGCGTGGTCGCCCCCTTTTTGTCACTCTAGACTCTCTACAAGTCAAACGCTTGTGAGTGATCCGTTGAACCGACTGCGAAAGAAACTGCCTCTGATAGCAACCCTCGCCGGTTGGCTCGCCGTGATTGCGATCTACGTCGTTGTCATGGCATCGATTCAGAGCAAGAGCAGCGACTTCTTTACGTTCAAACAATTGCTCAAGCCACGACTGGTCGACGTGATTGTGGTGAACTGGTTCATCTACGTCGGCTGCTCGATCGGCAGTTTCTTGAACGTCGTCGCATGGCGGATGCCCCGCGGTCAAGAAATTTCAGGGGGATCACGCTGTGCGCGTTGTGCGAACAAATTGAAAGTCCGTGATAACTTTCCTGTTCTGGGCTGGATCTCCCTGCTCGGACGTTGCCGGTATTGTTCGCTCCCGATCTCGCGTCGCTATCCGATTGTCGAGGCACTCGTCGGTCTTTCGCTGATGCTCGTCGGCGTCACGCAACTTTACTGGATCGCGCTGCCGCTGCCCGAGCAATTGCTCGCCTACATCGAGTGGGAAGGCGGACCGCTCTGGGCTCCTCGTGGATCGCCGACAGTGATCTACATCGTGTCCTATCACTTCATCGCATTGTCGTCTCTTTGGGCGATGGCATTGATACGTATCGACGGAGGCACGTTGCCGAACTCGCTTCGAGCGTTCTCGATGATCACGTTGGTGCTGCCGATGCTCATCCTTCCGGTAGCGATGATCGTTCCCTGGCAAACAACTCGAGGCGTCGAGTGGGTGCCTGATGGACGCTACGCCGAAGCACCGATTCGTCTGATCACCGCGTTGGTTGCCGCCGCGTTTTTCGCTCGCGTTCTCGCCCGATCCCTGTGCCCGCGTGCGGACCTGAAACTGGATCCGCTTGGAAAGGATTCCTCGCGTCTGATCGACTTGATCCTGATGCTCGCCATCCCGTCCGTCCTGATCGGGTGGCAGTCGATGCCCGCGGTCGTCGTGGTCGCCACCTTGCTGAGTCTGTTGGTACGGCCGGTGGTGAATTGGATTCCGATCAACGATCTTCCCAAGGGGCAAATTCAATCGCGTGGCGCACTGGAATACTTCTCGTTCGCGTTGCCGGTTGTTCTCACCTTTCATCTCACCTGCTGGCGGCCGCTTTGGCGAAGTGGCTATTGGCCGAGCGATATCAGTTCGCCTTCGGTGATCATGGCGTGGGCGGTGGCCGCCTTGCTCATTCCCTCCCTTGTCCCGAGCGACCCCGTCGCGCCGGCGATCCCGCCGGTGATGGAAGACGACGACGAAGAGGAAGAGGGCGAGGAAGACGAGAACGAGACGACCTCAGCCGACGAATTGCCAGATCAACAACGCGATCCCGAAACCGACGACGGAAATCAACGTTGAGATCACGCCCCACGTCTTGAGCGTTTGGCCTTCGCTCATTTGAAAATAGCGTGAGATCATCCAAAACCCGGAGTCGTTGACGTGCGAAAACCCGGTCGCTCCCGCGGCGATCGCGACCGTGATCAATCCGAGTTGGGGTTGGCTTAATTCACTCACAAAATTCGCCATCAATCCGGCCGCGGTCAACATCGCGACGGTCGCCGACCCCTGGGCGATTCGGATCAGCGTCGCGAACACCCACGCCAGCACCAGCACCGAGATGCCGGACTCGGCGAACATGACTTCGAGCGCATCGGTGATACCCGTCGCCTTGAGCACGCCCTTGAAAACTCCACCCGCGCCCGTGATCAAGATGATGATGCCTGCCGGACCAAGTGCCTTCGTTGAAATCTCTAGCAAGGTGGCTCGATCGACGCCCCGACGTGTCCCCAGGAAAAACAACGCGGCGACCGTTGCCAAAAGCAGCGCGATCACTGGATGACCTAGGAACGTAATGATCTGGTAGAAGAAGTTGCTGTCGGCCAGCAGTTCTTTGAGTTGCGTCTTCCGCTCATCGTTCGTCAGACCCTCGGGAAGTCCCGACGCGACGACCTGTTCGACGATCGTGTTGGCCAAGATCATTGCGATCGGCATCACGATCAAAAAGAGGATGAAGCTGAACGGTGGCAAGTTCGCTTCTTCGAGATCCTTGGGCGGTTCCGTTTCTTCGATCTTGTGATCAATCGTCTTGGCCAGCAACGCACAAAGCCATGGGCCGCAGATGAGCGAGGTTGGGAACCCAACCAGCACGCCGAAGAGAATCACCCAGCCCAGATTGACGCCGAGCAAATAGCCCACGGCAACCGGCCCCGGCGTCGGCGGCACAAACGCATGGGTCACCGCCATGCCTGCAACCAGGGGTAACCCGAAATGCAGAAACGGTTTCTTGGTGTCTCGCGCGAGTGCAAACAAAAGCGGCGCAAGAATCACCAGCGCGACATCCAAAAACACCGGAACCGAGATGATGAATCCGGTCAGCAACATCGCCCAGGGGGCCTTCTCGGCACCGAACACTCGGACCAGATAGTTCGCGAGCGCCTGCGTTCCGCCGCTGTGTTCAAGAATCGCACCAAAGATAGCGCCGATGCCAATAATGGTCGCGATAAAACCGAGTGCCCCTCCCATACTATCGACGATCGTGTCCGCGACCTGAGTCAGCGGGACCGCATCTTCGTTCACGGCGTGGCTGCCGGCAGCCACCACGACCGAAACAATCAGCAGCGAAAGAAACGCCTGCAGCTTCAGAACGAGAATCAACACCAGCAGGAGCGCGATGCCCAACACCAAGAGGGCAATTAACGGGCCGGCATCCGGAGTCTTGGTTTCCGCCTGGGCGAGAATTGCGGTCAGACTGGGAACGAGTGCGGTGGCGTCCGGGAAATTCAAGGTTGTATCTCACTCGCGGCGGTGCTGTTTCGAGCGGGCGAGTCTAGGCGTGGCCTGGGCGCGGGTCAAGAAACCGCCTTTACGCCCCGCTAGTGAGAGTCGAGGACGCGAGCTGTTTCAAAGTCCACTCTCGGGTGATTTCACGTCACCGGTTACAATCGAGGCAACTCCCAACCCGAGTGGATCCCCATGAGCGAACCGATCAACCTCGCCGAACTTTATCAAGACGGCCGTCCCGCCATCTCTTTCGAACTGTTTCCGCCCAAAACCGACAAGGGCATGAAACTGCTCGAGACCAACGTCATGCGGCTCAAGGCGTTTCGGCCCAGCTACTTCACATGCACTTACGGGGCCGGCGGTTCGACTCAGACCAAGACGCTTGATGTTGTCGAGCGAGTCCGTGAACTCACCGGTTTGCCGGTCGCATCGCACCTGACGTGCGTCGGATCCACCGTCGCGCAATTGCGCGACTACCTCAAAGAAGCCAAGTCGCGAGGGGCCGACCACATCGTCGCGCTTCGAGGTGACCCGCCGCAAGGGAGCACCGAATTCGAAGCCGTCGAGGGCGGTCTGAGGTATGCCAACGAGCTGGTCGATTTGATTCGCGGTGAGTTCGACCGCCAATTCGGGATCGCCGTTGCCGGGTATCCCGAAGTCCATCAGGAGGCGCCGGACGCGCAAACCGACTTGGAGAATTTGAAGCGCAAAGTCGACGCGGGGGCGGACATCATCACGACGCAGTTGTTCTACGACAACGCAGACTACTACCGTTTTCGTGATGCGTGTGATGCCATTGGGATCAACATTCCGATCGTGCCCGGTCTACTTCCCGTGACCAATTTCAAGCAGGCGCAGAAGATTGCGTCGATGTGCAAGTCCCGAATTCCCGACGACTTGGCCGCCGCGATGAACGAAAGCGATGAAGCCGATTATCAGTTCCAAATCGGTGTCGAACACGCCCGTCGCCAGACCGTCGATCTGATCGAAAACGAAGTTCCCGGCATCCACTACTACGTGCTCAATAAGAGTGATGCCGCGCGAGAACTGCTCGATGGGCTCTCGCTGGGGGCTGACGCCTAGAAGGACCCGCGAGAGCGACGTTTATCCGCATTGCCCCGCACGGACCAAGCTCGATTTGCCCACTCCAGTGCGATTTGAATTGGTGTGTGTGGCGGTCACTAGCGGCGCCACGTGGGCACTCTTCAATGGTACACCGCCCACTACCACCACCATTGCGTCTCATCGCTCGGGTATGGCTGTGACGGTTTCGGTGCCAAATCCGGTTCGTCATTCCATTCGGCGATGACTTTCGCAGTGTCGATGTCGACGCCACCGGAAACGCTCACCGCCCAACCGGATCGGACTCGGACCATCGAGCCCTTCGAGGGAAGGCCTGTCGGGACGTTGAATTTGGGCGTCCACTTTGAGGAGTCCAACAGCAGTGGCAGCTCACACTCCGCCAGTTCGAGCAATCCACGATGCGCGATGATCGCCGCGATCACACTCAAGTCAAAGCAGTTTCGAAGCTCACCAAAGAGAGGTCGCTCCTCACAGAGCTGCTCGAAATTCGTCGTCATCGTTTCCGCCCATTGTTCGGCCAATTCGTTCCGCTCCTCGGTTTCGACACGCTCGCCACGCGCATCAAAGACGCCGTCTTGGGTGCGAGTCTGAACGCCGACGCCACTGAGACGCCAAACCGAGCCGTCGGGTGCTCGGCGCAGCGGCTCGTAATTCGGAGCCATCCACCATCTCGGTGACGTCACACGTCGAGACCCGCCGCGTCTTTGGAGCAACGTCATGTAGCTGGGCATGCTTTTGATCGGTGGATCATCAAAGCCCATCGCATAGCGTTTCATCCAGTAGTCTGCCGCCACCATCACCGCCGCAAAGTGCGAATGCTCTGGAACCGCTGTCAACAACACACGTTGCTGACCCAACGCACGCTCCATCGCCTTGACCGTCGATTGAGCCGAAGCACCATTCCGCAGTTTCAGCTTCGAAAATCTCGTGAGCCCTTCTTCCGAAGGTTCGATCGAACAGCTTGTTGTCGTGTTGGGATCGCGTTCACATCGGAGTGCGACCGCCAAGTCGTCGAGTCGCACCACCGGCGCTCCCGTCGCGACGCTCACCGTTTGTCCGAGCCCATTCGATTTCCATGCCCCCGCCGGTCCCGCCAGCAACACGTCCTTCTGTTCTGGGACAACAAAAACGTATTCGACTCGATGCAACCCCGCGAGAAAGAACATCGCTTCGGTGATCGGTTTCTCCTCTTGGAGCCGCTGTTTCAATTGAGCATGCAATCGTCGTAGTGAAACCATCCGCAGTTCTGTTTCTTCGGCGATGTCTTGATCCAGGTCCTTCGGTTGAACCCAAAGCCCACGCAACGCGTCGAGGTCTTCCGCGAGTCGAACCACACCCGCCGTGTCCACCGAAACGCCTCCCACGCCGCCGTTGGGACCGATCACCGGAGTCACGCCGGTCACGAATGCCTGAGTCCCGCCCGATTGAATCGTTGCGATTCCTTGGCCATGTGTCGTTGCTTCACCTAGGAGGACCATCGCGGCGATCACGCTCGCCCACTTTGCCCAGTCGGAAACCGTTTTCATTTTCACTCTCCTGTGCACTGTCTGGCGGTGGCGATTTCCCGCCTGACGCAAAACCAGTCACAAACGTTGCGATTTGATGGAGCAGACACGCTCATCCTGAGCCGTCACCCGTGCGGGTCGACGTTATCCGAACGAGCAGCATCTCCTGCGCCAACGGTGAATCACGGTTCGCTGACGATTTGAATTGAGAGTGGGCTCTCCATTCGGCTACACTGGGGCTCCCGCCTACGCTCGCCCACCGCAGCCCATGTTGCCCACCCGCGCTAGCCTCGTCATTTTCGGCTTGCTTGTCGCTCCCTTCGCGACCGCCGATGAATTTTTTGAAAGCCGCATCCGCCCGGTGCTCGTCGAGCATTGCTACGAGTGCCATAGCGAATCGGCGGGTGTGATTCAGGCCGGGTTGCGGCTCGATGCCGCCAATAAGATGCGTGAGGGCGGCGACTCTGGGTCGGTTATCGTGCCCGGGGACCCCGAGGCAAGTTTATTGATCCGCTCGCTGCGTTACGAAGACATCGAGATGCCGCCATCGGGACCTCTCGATGAGAAAATCGTTCGCGACTTTGAGGCCTGGGTTAAAAAAGGTGCGGTCGACCCACGTGGCGATGCGGCACCGAGTGATCAGGACAATGCCGATGGGATCGACTGGGACGCGGCTCGTGAGTTTTGGTCGTTCCGCAAACCGGTCGAACATCCGCTTCCCGTCCGCAATCCGGAGTGGACCGCAGCGAACTGGATCGATCAATTTGTGCAGGCACGGCTCGATGCGGCCGGATTGAAGCCGAACAGTCCCGCCGATCGACGCACGTTGATCCGCCGAGTCACGTTCGACCTGACCGGGTTGCCGCCCACCGCGGACGAAGTCGAGGACTTTGTCGCCGATCCAAGCCCCGATGCGTATGAACGGGTCGTCGATCGACTGTTGAGTTCACCGCAACAGGGTGAGCACTGGACGCGGCTGTGGTTGGATGTCGCGCGATACGCCGAAGATCAGGCACACATCGTCGGAAAGAATGACTCGCTGACCTATCCCAACGCGTACTTCTACCGCGACTGGGCGGTCAGCGCTTTCGCGAGCGATATGCCCTACGACGATTTTGTTCGGATGCAACTCGCCGCCGATGTGATTGCTCCCGACGATCGCGACGCACACCTCGCACTTGGATTCCTCGGACTCGGTCCGAAGTATTACCGTCGTGGCGCGCCGGAGGTCATGGCCGATGAGTGGGAAGATCGCATCGATACCGTGACGCGTGGCCTCTTGGGGCTGACGGTCGCGTGCGCCCGATGTCACGATCACAAGTACGACCCGATCGAGACCGAAGACTACTATGCGTTGGCGGGCGTCTTTGCGGGAACGGAAATGTTCAACCGCCCGATAGATGATACGGTCAAAAAGAAGGGGCCGAACGCCGAAAAGCCGCAGGACGCCGAACACATCCTCCGCGAGGGAAAACCGAGAGACCTGAACGTCATGATTCGCGGCGACGTCAATCGAAAAGGCGACGTTGTGCCGCGAAGGTTCCTCACGGTGCTTTCGTCTTCCGAGCCACGCAAGCTGGACAACGGGAGTGGACGTGTGGATCTGGCGGAAGCCATTGTCGACACGGGAAACCCGCTCACCGCTCGCGTCATCGTGAATCGTGTCTGGCGGCAATTCACCGGTGCGGGCTTTGTCGAAACGCCGAGCAACTTTGGAGTCCTTGGCGAAACCCCGAGTCACCCCGAGCTTCTGGATACGTTGGCGGTGCGATTCATGCGCGAAGGCTGGTCGCTCAAATGGCTGCAGCGTGAGATCGTTCTGTCGGCGACCTACCAACAGGGTGGCGGTGCATCCGAGGTTGCGATGCAGCTTGATCCGGCTAATCGGTTGCTGTGGCGGATGCCCGCGCGGCGTCTCAGCATCGAAGCCTACCGTGACGCGGTGCTTTCGGCGGCCGATCGACTCGAGCGACGAATCGGAGGACCATCGATGGAACCTCATGTGGCGGATTCCACAAGACGGACGCTCTACAGCAAAATTAGCCGTCTGGACCTCAATCCGCTGTTGGCAAGATTCGACTTCCCCGATCCCAACGCCCACAGCGCCAAACGCGTGGAGACCACAACGCCGCTGCAGAAACTTTTCTTGATGAACAGCGAGTTCATGAACAAGAGTGCTGACACGATTGCTCGACGAACACTCGATACGGCGGAGTCCTTACCGTCACGAATCGAGTTTCTGTATCGCGAGTTGTTCGGCCGGCGGCCTAGTCAATCCGAAGTCGAGTGGGCCGAGTCCTACGTTTCGACGGATGACGCGGAGGCGTGGATGCGTTACGCACAGGTGCTGTTGATCAGTAACGAAATGCTCTTTGTGGACTGAACGAGATCGTCGCGAGAACCAACATGAGCCTCAGCCGCAGAAATCTTCTCAAGCGTTCGGGTGCCGGATTCGGAACCGTCGGAATGCTCGGCGCGCTTCAGTCGACCGGTGCTCTTTCCGGCATGGCGACTGCGGGGCAACCCGGCGTGGTCGCCGCCCCACATCATGCCGCACGAGCCAAACGCGTGATCTTCCTGTTTATGAACGGGGCCCCGTCGCACGTCGACACGTTCGATCCCAAACCGGCATTGGAAAAGCACGCCGGCGAAGCGCCCACCGATGACAACGGCAAGAAACGCGCCGGCGGCTACATGCCGTCCCCGTTTCGCTTCGGTGCTCACGGCGACAGTGGCGTGGTGATGAGTGAGTTGTTTCCGAATCTCGCACGCCATGCCGATGATCTGTGCGTGATTCGTTCGATGCACACCGACGTGCCGAATCACGAGCCCGGATTGTTGTTGATGCAATCGGGGCATCAGCAACCGACTCGGCCATGCATGGGATCCTGGCTTTCGTATGGTCTTGGCACTGAAAACGAAAACCTGCCTTCCTTCGTCGCGATCAGTCCCGGTTTGCCGGTGGTCGGTCCTCAACTCTGGTCGAGTGCGTTCTTGCCGGGACGACACCAAGGCATGGAGGTCAACACGAATCATGTCGAAGTCGACAAGCTGATCGCGAATCTCAACAACCCTCGACTCAGTCGCGACGATCAACGGCGGCAACTGGCGCTACTCGATCAGATCAATGGGCGGCACCGTCAATCACGCCCCGCCGACTCGGCGCTGGATACCCATATTCGTTCGATGGAACTTGCGTTTCAGATGCAGTCGGTCGCATCCGATGCGTTTGACATTCGCCGCGAGTCGCAAGCGACGAGGGAGGCGTATGGCGATACGGTGTACGGACGAAGCTGTCTCCTCGGCCGAAGACTGCTTGAGAATGGCGTCCGCGTTGTGCAAGTCTTCTACGTCACTAAGGGTGGCAAGCAACCTTGGGACACCCATAGCAACAACAACGAAGGTCACAAAAAGCTCTGCGCCGATAGTGACAAAGCGACGGCGGCGCTGTTGACCGATCTCAAGCAACGTGGGTTACTCGATGACACACTCGTGATTTGGGGTGGTGAGTTCGGTCGCACCCCGTATGCCCAAATGAACAAGTCAAAGGACCTCAAGAAGGCGGGTCGAGATCACCACAACACCGGTTTCACGATGTGGTTGGCCGGCGGCGGGATCCGCGGCGGAATGATGTACGGCACGACCGATGAGTTCGGGATGCATGCCGTCGAAAACCGAGTTCACGTTCATGATTTGCATGCGACGGTCCTGCATCAAATGGGCATCGACCACACACGATTGACGTACCGCTATTCCGGCCGCGACTATCGACTGACGGATGTGCACGGCCGAGTCGTTTCGGACATCATCGCCTGACCGAGCGACGGCGTCTTAGCGGGAACCGATCCAGAAAGCCAAAGCGTCTGCAATTTGGTCCCCTTCAAGGTATTCGTGAGCGAGCAATTCATCGGCGACCGCGGCAACCGCGGCCCAGCAATGATCGTCTCGCAGGTGACGCTCCAGCAACGCGAGTGCCGCGTTGAGGAGTTTCGCTTGTCGAAGCGGATCCGCCATCGCGTGCGTACGATGGACGGCAAGCTGCCAATCATGTCGCCAAGGCGGATAGCTCGGAACGTGTAGCGATTCCCCACGGTAGATGTTCTCCGCGACGGGGCCGGCAAGAATGGTGAGAATCTCGCGTTGAATTTGCCAATTGGCGTTCGGGTCCACACGTCCCCAGTTGACGTGGCAATCGCCGAAACGCTCGGGCAAAAAATCATCCGCCTCGGCATACAACCCGATCGACTCGATGGCCGCACCGAGCGCATACCCGACCACCGCGTGTCCTGCTTCGTGGTACGCCGTGATCGTTTCTTCTTCCTCGTCGGAAATTGTCATCGCGTGGTAGGATGCGGGAGAGAAGCCTTGCCCCGAGACCTCCCCTCCCGCTCCAAAACTCCGTTGCTTGCAGTGATTCGCCGGGACAACAGGATTATTGCGAGAGTGCAGAACCTTTAAATCGGGGGATCCCCTGATTCCGTGAATAAACGCATCCGGAAATGAACGAGCGACGCGAACAAGCAATCACGCCCGGCGACTTCGACCCCACGTTGGTATGGTCCGCATTGACGCGAACCGACGGCGTCGGGATCAGCGTGATGGACCGCAATGGTGGATTGATTTTCGTCAATGAAACCTCCTTGGGGCTCTTCTTCGATCGAGCCATCGACTACCAGAACAAGACCATTGCGGATTTCCATCCGGCGGAGTTTGTTCGCGAGCGTTTGGAATTGATCAGGCGTGCTTTGGACGAAGACCGGCCCATTTTGATGGAGCATATTCTGCATGGGCGGCCGATCGCATCGACGGTCTGGCCGATTCACGACCGTGATCCACCATTCCAAAGAGTGCTCGTGGTCAGCCGCCGACATCCGAAGACCGAAGAAGACGGTCCGCGCGAGCCGGGAAAGATGGCGGTGATGGATACGAGCTTCATCGATCTCGGGGAACTCGATGTGCTCACGCAACGAGAGCTCGAAGTCCTTGCCCTGATCGGCCACGGTTTATCGGTTCCCCGCGTCGCCGAACTCTTGCACCGAAGCCAGAAGACGGTCGAGCACCACAAGACATCGATCGCGCAAAAGTTGCACCTCCGAGGCCAATCCGAAATGGTTGCGATCGTGACCTCCGTCGGACTCGACATCCAAGACGCACGCCGCAAACGCATGAAACGCGGTTGAGCTACGCCGGTTCGGGGAGCACTTCGCCGGTGCGGGCGTCGACGCGGTGCAGCCGAGTGACCTCGCCGCTTGCACTGCTCCCGGACTTCAGTGACACCAGCCAGTAGGGTTGCGAGGGGACGTTCGCGGCGACCATCGCGCGGCGTATCTCAGGATCGTTTACACCGTTCTCACTGTACAGTTTGGCGTGGAATTCCTGCTCCCGACGAATTCGATCGGTATCGAATAGGACGGCCGAGCATTTCGTGCCCGGTTTAATGTCACCGAAGTGTTCGATGACGATCATGATCGCTGACTTTTGATCGATTTCTGGCACGCTGACTCCACTGTTCCCTGGGCGGTCCGCATTCTCGTTGTCTACAGCCCGAGTTCAACCCAGCCAAATAGGCTCGTGCTGCGTTATCCGCGTGCCTTCCGCCGTTTCGCGTATTCATACCCCGGAACAAAGAAACACAGGGCGGCAACGATTCCGAACACGAGGTGCGCGTAGTGGGGGAGCAACGCCATCAAGACGGCCGCCACCAACAACGCCGCAGCTTGAATGTAAAAGACGCCGGTTAACATGCCCGCCTTAATGACGAAAACCATCGCGCTGATCACGCCCAGCAGTGGCGAAAGTCGAAGCACGGGTAAGTTCAGCCACCACTCAAGTGGAAACAGCATTCCGATCGAGATCATGCTGCCACCCCAAACGTGTGCGATCTGTCGTTCGATAAACGTGACGGGGCCCATGCGTTGTCGAAGTTTCCAAAACACGGCGGCCCAGGCGCCGAGTCCGATCGTCCAGAGCGCCATGTAAATGCCGCGATTCGAGACGTCCCAAAATTCAAGCAACCACGTCAGCAAGGACGCCACCAGCAACACGAGCGAGTGCCACATCCACAACAGGCCCCAGTTTTCGAGCACCGCCGCATGATGTGTCTCCCGAAAAATTCGGGCCGCGACCTGAGTGAAGCGACCGCTACGAGCCGAGATCGCTTCATCGCTCAGAAACGCATCGAGGTCATCCGCCAGTGCTGCCGCCGATCCGTATCGAAGGTCGATCGGCTTTTGCAGACATCGAATCACGATCATTTCTAAATCGCGATCGAGACTGGGCCGCAACGCACGCGGCGGCGCGGGGTCTTGTTCGATCACCAGCATGACCAAATCGACGGGCGATTCCGCGACGAACGGCGGTTGGCCGGTCAAAGTGAAATAGAGCATCGACCCCAGGCTGTACACGTCGCTCGCGGGACCGAGTAGTTCTTTGCGTCCTCCCGCCTGTTCGGGTGACATGTAGGCGGGCGTTCCAACCAAGAGGCCGCTCCGCGTCAGGTTCACATTTTCGCTACCGACTTTCGCCAAACCGAAATCGGTGATCATCGCCTGTTCATCGGGACCGATCAGGATGTTGCTCGGTTTGAGGTCGCGATGGAGCACGCCATGGTCGTGCGCGAATTGGACACCACGGGCGACCTGCGAGATCAAGCGGGCGGCATCACGTGGCGGCATCGGTCCCCGCCGACAACGCTCGGCAAGCGTTTCGCCCTCGATGTACTTCATGCTGAAGAACGGTCGGCCTTCGATGTCGCCGACTTCGTAGACCGGAACGATTCCGGGATGTTCCAATCGGGCGGTTGCCGAAGCCTCGGCGTGAAATCGCTCCAAGTCGATTTCGCTGGCGAGCCGCCCGCGAAGAATCATCTTGATGGCGACTTCTCGATCGAGACTGATTTGATGGGCGCGAAACACGACGCCCATTCCTCCGCGTCCGACTTCCTCGAGCAGTTCATAGTCTCCGAGCGTCGTCGGAAACGTCATGCTCTTCCAACGGCCACTGCTTCCGGAGGACCCGCTGTCGTCGGCGATGCGTTCGTCCGCAGCCGCGCCGGCGGTATCGGTTACCAGAACGGCGCCCCAGAGCTTGCGTAGCTCGCCCGCCAAGTCGGGATTCTGCTCACAGACCTCGTCAAAATCGAGCAGAACGCCTCGGCAGATCGAGTCGGTCAATTCCGCGAGCAGATCAGCCAGCCGCTGTTCGTCTTGCTCTGAAAGTGCGCTCACGGGAGCGACTCGCCCTGTTTGAGCGGGAAACTCTCGTCCGCTTCCTCGAGCGTCTCGCGGAGACGTCGAACGGCTCGCAGGTATCGCATGCTGGCGGCGGGCGGATTCAGGCCAAGCACTTCGGCGATCTCTAAGTTCGTCAAATGTTCGTAGTGTCGCATCAGGATGATTTCGCGATCTTGCTCATTGAGCGTTTCGATCGCTTCTTCCACCTTCATCGCGATTTCACGCTGGGTCGCGGCCGCGGCGGGAGTGAGCGATGGATCGCAGAGTTGGATCGCCAACTCCATGGTCGAGTGGTCAGGACCTGCGGGCGCCGCCATCGGCTGTTCGCGATCCATGTTCCGCTTGGCACTGACGCGGTGCCGCCGGTAGGTATCGATGATGCGATCCCAGGCAATCTGTCGCAGCCACAGGTGAAATGCCATGGCCGGGTCCTCGAGATACCTCTCGAGTCGGCTGGAGGCTTCCACCATCACATCTTGCACGACATCACTGATGTCGACCCGCCGCTGCACTTTGCGGTCCAGCCGCAATTCCACGAGCCGCCGAATCGACTTGCGGTGCTTCTCCAATAGACGATTCACCGCGTCATCGTCGCCCTCTCGGGCGGCGCTAAGCAGTGTTTCCGTCTGATCGTCGCTCGCCCATACCGGCTCAGCCATAAAGGTCTCCTCAGGGGATGATAGCCGAATGGGAAGCGACTCCGCGAGAGTGGTTCGGGTGACTACTTCAGCGGGTGGAGGACGATGTTCTTGAAGCGGACGACCATCGGATCGCCGCGGTGCAGCTGAAATGCAATGACGCCCGACGCCGCCGACTTTTCCGGTTGGTTGTCGAAGACCTCGGCCGTCATTGTGCCGTTGATGAAATGTTGCAGGTGTTCGCCCTTGGCAACGATCCGATAGTCGTTCCACTGGCCCGGATGAATGCCTTTGCCCAGTTTCCGCCCGTCGGCGAAACGTTTACGGGTTTTCTCCCCTTTCTCATCGAGCGTGACGGATTCACCACGCTCCGCGAGAATTCCACGTCCCCGCTCTTCGTAGAGAATGCCCGCGAATCGGTTGGAAAAGTCGATGTCGGCCTGGTAGCCGCCGACAATGAACTTCTCTTTGTCGAGGATCTTGCTGCGGTACTGAATTCCCGAATTGGTGTTCTCGATCTTGAATTGCAGCGTCAATTCAAAGTCCGTCGGCTCGCTACCGGTGTAAATCAAGAACGTATTCTGCTTGAGCGGGTTTTCCGCCGTGGTCGTTCCAACGATCTGACCGTCCTCGACTTTCCAAAGATCGTCGCGTCCGATCCATCCGGTGAGGTCTTTTCCGTTGAACAACGAGATCGAATCGCCATCGTCGGCGCGGACTTGAGGGGCACAGACGATCGAGAAAAGCATCCAAGCGGTCGCCGCCGTTGACAAACTACGACTCATGATTTCTTCGGGGTGGGAGGTGCGGGAGATCCCGGCGGAGGCGTCGCCTTCGGAGCGCGGGAACCGCATTGTACTCCTCGCGGGGATGTGGTGTCCGACCCTTGAACGCCTCGGTCGAGTTCAGCGAGGCCCTCTCCACCCTACCGGCCTTCGACGCCCGGTTGCCAACGGAATTGCCAGAACCTGCCGGCGGTTGCCGACCGTGCGTCGATCACGCCACCTACATGAATCGCTCGTACAGGTATTCCAGGTTCGTCAGATACACCTGTTCGAGTTCGTTGGTGTGAACGAGTGCTGAGTTACACACGCGACAGACCACTTCGCCGCTCCAGCCCTCGTCTTCCATGTGAACGACCGCGATGTCGAAGTCAGCATAGCGCGGACTGAGATAGGCCAAGCCTCCATGGCTGATATCGCGGGTGATCGCGAAGAACGCCTTGTCCGATTCGTGCAGCGCCTCATCCAGCGGTTGCACGACAATGCCGACCGAGCGTGGCACGCGACGGAAGCGTCGCTGTTCTGCTTGCGGCGACTCATCGAGAAAGTTGAAAACCGAGCTGCTGCCGCTCAACGCGACAGACTGCATCCAATGCGGAGGCTCGGCGGCTTCACGCGTGTTCATGATTGCACCGATTTCATCGAGGTCGGGCGTGGCAGTTGCGAACGCTGCCATCAAAGCTACGCCGATAACCTATGCCAGAAATTCGATGTCGCTCACCGCAGACACCCCGCACGGGCGAGGGTTGTCCGTCGATGAGGGCAAGCTCAGCTTTCGATCAGTTGCTGCTTCTTTTCCTCGCTCGCAATCATTTGCGAAAGGATGTCTCGCAAGGGGACTCGAATGTCCCAATCGGGATAGTCCCGTCGGAGCTTACTGAGGTCACTGATGTAACAGATATGGTCGCCCTTACGGTTTTCGTCGCCGAGCGTGTATTGGATTTTGTGGCCGCTCAGTTCCTCAATCAAGGAGATACACTCGAGCACACTCGCCGCGTTGTCCCGACCACCCCCGATGTTGTAGACCTCACCGGGGCGCGGGTTCTTTGCAAATGCCTCGAATGCTTTGACGACATCGCTGCACTCGATCTGATCGCGAACTTGTTTTCCCTTGTAGCCGAAGATCGTGTACGGTTTGCCCGTCACGGCGACGTGAACGAGATAGCTGAGGAAGCCGTGCAACTCGACACCACTGTGGCTGGCACCGGTCAAGCAACCGCCGCGGAAGACACCCGTCTTTAGACCGAAATACCTGCCGTACTCCTGAGCCAACACATCGGCGGCCGTCTTGCTGGCGCCGAACAGCGAGTGCATGGTTTGGTCGATGCGGCAATTCTCATCGATCCCGTCGTAGTCTTCTTCGCGGGCGTACTCCCAGCGAGTTTCAAGCTCGTTGAGCGCAAGTTCGTTCGGTGCGTCGCCGTAGACCTTGTTCGTGCTCATGTGGCAGAACACCGCGTCGGGTGCGTGCTGCCTCGTCGCTTCAAGGAGATTCAAGGTGCCGTTCGCATTGACTTCGAAATCCAAGAATGGAATCGCAGCGGCTTTGTCATGCGAAGGTTGCGCGGCACAGTGGACGATCAAGTCCGGAGTTTCGTTCTTGAACAGGTCCAGAATGCGATCGCGATCCCGAATGTCGATCGACTCCGTTCGAAAGCGGCTGGTTTCAGACTCCAGACGAGCTTGATTCCACTTGGTGCTCCCGTCCGCACCGAAGAACGTCGCCCGCATGTCGTTGTCGATTCCAATCACTTCATCGCCGGCGGCATCCCAATGCCGGACCGCCGCCGAACCAATTAGACCACTCGAACCGGTAACGATGACGCGCATAAGACTCTGGGGAGTTGTGAAGGCCGGGACAAAGCTCAAAATGGCAGTTCGCCGCATTGTACTTCGGGGGCTTTTTTCTTTTAGCCCATGTGCGGTGAATGAAGCCGATTGCCGTCTCGCACTCCTTTCGACCGCAACAATCATCACGTGACGCATAACAGCACCAGCGACCCCCAGGATGTCCTCGTCATCGGCGCCGGATTGGCCGGGCTCAGTTGCGCCGTGCAACTGACGGCATCCCGACGCAGCGTGACCCTTTTGGAGGCGAGCGACCGAGTCGGGGGGCGTGTTCGAACCGATGTCATCGACGGTCTTACGCTCGACCACGGCTTTCAAGTCCTGCTCACTGCCTATCCGGCCTGTAAGCAACTGTTGGACTACGACCAACTACGGCTGCGAGCGTTCGAACCGGGAGCCTTGATTCGACACGGCGGCAAATTCACGCGACTCGGCGATCCATGGCGGCGCCCGACTCAGGCTCTCTCGACGGCCCTGAGTCCCATCGGGTCCTTCGGCGACAAATTGAAGATCGGCAAAGTCCGCGCGCTCTCGCAACTCGGTTCGCTCGATGCGCTCTACAACCGAGACGCGGAGACGACCATGGATCGACTCGCCAACCTCGGCTTTTCCAAACCGATGATCGATCAGTTCTTTCGTCCGTTCCTCGGCGGGGTCTTTCTCGACGAGTCGCTCAATACCTCGAGTCGCATGCTGGAGTTCGTGTTCCGTATGTTTGCCGGCGGCGACATCGCAATCCCGGCTGACGGCATGGCGGCGATCCCGCGGCAACTCGCCGAAAAGCTCCCGCAAGGCACGGTTCGTTTTTCATCAACGGTGGTACGGCTGGAGTACGGGGAAGCCGGAACGGTCGCGCATCTTGCCGATGAAACATCGATCTCGGCCAAGCATGTGGTGGTCGCGACCGAAAGCAACGCGGCCGCGCGTTTGCTCGACCTGCCAGAACTCAAAACCGAGTGGGGCGCCACGACGAACCTCTATTTCAGCGCTCCCGAGTCGCCTCAAGCGGACAAGCTGCTCATGCTGCGTGGCGACGAGACCGGTCCCGTGCAGACGGCTGTCGTGCTCAGCGATGTCGCACCCGAATATGCCACACGCGGTCGAACGTTGGTTTCGGTAAGCGCCTCCGATGCGAATGTCGACGACGACACGGAAACGCTCGAAGCTTCGATCCGCGAGCAACTCACCGGCTGGTTCGGCGAATCGGTCCGTCGCTGGGAACTCGTGCAGACGTTTCGGGTACCGTACGGCTTGCCAAAAACATCGCTTGATCCGGTGATGACCGAAATACGCGCGAGTGATCTTTCAAGCGACTTGCCGGCGCGGGTCTACATCTGCGGCGACCATCGAGAGACGCCAAGCATTCAAGGCGCCATGAACAGCGGAATGCGCGTCGCCGATGCTATTCTAGATAGCGCCGAAGTGTGACGAACGCTGGTCAGTCGTCTTTGGCAGGATGGACAGGGAGCTCCGCGCTGCGGCTTGTGAAACGGCAATCCGCATAGGAGATGGCTACAATCGTGGGATGGCGTTTCGATTCTCTCTTCGGTTTCTCCTCGGCCTCACCTTCGTTGGAGCGGTGGTGTTGCTGCTGGCTTACAACCACTACACCAATCTCTCGCCGAAGCGTTTGGCGACCGAGTTGCGACGTCATGGTGCGAGGCCGATCGTCTTGGAATATGACGCCGGCTTTCATACCGTCGAAAAAGAGCTGACCGTCGAGTATCTCACGGAGCCCAATGAGTACGCCCCACTTGTTGGACTCCGATTTGACGAAGTGAAATCGTCACGAGCGATTTTCCTGGCATCCCAAGTCCCGAACCTCACGACCTTGGATGTGCGTTCTCCCGAGGCCGGCGTCTCGCCGAAGCACTGCGATTTTTCGCACTTGGAATCGCTCACGTTGGCAGGTTTCGATGAGCCGCAACTTGAGGCTTGGCTGAGAGTCGCGGATCAACTCGACGTTCTGCATCTCTTCGGGGTGGACCAGATAACGACGGGCTCGTACCGGAGTATCGGGTCGGCCAAGACGTTGACATACCTCTCGCTGCGCGGCGTGGACCTGTCACCCGAGGACCTCGCCCAGCTGAGCGTGCTTCCAAACCTGAGGCATCTCTCTTTGGCTGATTGCCGCATCCATGTCGACGCGTACGCGGAATTCAATCGGTTCCCAGGTCTCGATTCGTTATCACTATCGGGCAAGACCTACAACGATGCGACCGTGGACGACGTGGCAGGATTGCGACGGATCACGGATTTGAGCTTCGAAGACACAATGATCACCGATCGTGGTGTCAAAAAGCTCGCGACGATGAGCCATCTGCGAGATTTGTCGCTCTACGGTTCTCAGCAGATCACCGAAGACTGCATCCCCGACCTCTTGAAGATGGATTCTCTCGATTGGTTGAACCTGCTCGCCACCCCGATCGAGGAACATCCCAAACTCGAGAGGCTCAGCGGCATCATGATGGAGTGGATTTTGTAGCGCTCTACCGGGGTGGATTCAAATGCGAACACGCTTCTCAATACGATTTCTGTTCGGACTGACCCTCGTCGGTGCGGTCGTTCTCTGTTTTGTTCATCATTGGTACGTAAACCCGAGTCAGCAACAGCTTGTCAAAGAACTGAATGCGTACGGCGCGAATCCACTGCTCTCTGACGGCAGCGACCTCTGCGTGTTGACGCGGTTGCCAGCGGGGGAGCTTAAAGTGCGACACCTCGGTGCGCCTCCGCACCTGATCTGTGCTGGGTTGATTTTCGACCATGTCGATTCGTCCAGGCCGCTGTTCCTTGCCTCGAGAATAACGTCCGCAACGGATCTAAGAATTGAACGAGTCGAATCTAACGTCACGCCTCGCGGATGCGACTTCTCACACCTTCAAGACCTCTCCCTTTCCGGAGTAAATACATCACAACTGAAAGACTGGCTCCGAGCCGCTGACCGCCTTGAGACGCTATCGCTCGTTGGCCCTCAGGGAGATTCCGACGACATACTTGAAATCGTCGCGTCACATCCGTCGCTGTCAGAGATTCGCCTGCGGAACACGGGCGTCTCGACGAAAGGTCTAAGAGTCCTGAGTAGGCTATCAACGCTCCACTGTCTTGTCATGTTCGATTGCCCACTGGAACAAGAAGCACTTGAGGAGTTGGTTAGACATCAGAATCTGAGAGAGTTGCACCTCTGCGGCGAAATGTATGGCGACCAAACTGTGCGTTCGGCGACTCAGCTCAAGCAACTTGAATCTTTAGAGATCATCGGAACAAGCCTAACGGATGACGGTGTCAAAATGATTTGCGAGATGCCAAACCTCTACTACGTGAATCTCAAATACTGTCCTCGAACCACGAGTGCTTGCCTTCCCGATCTGATCGCAATGAAGGAACGGTTGCAATCGCTCGGCGGAGCGCTGATCTGCGATCGGTCGATCGGAGACGACTGAAACGCAGACTCACAGTAATCGTTTGGGAGAAATGACCAAGTTCGCAAACAGCAAGCCGCCCACCAAAGCGACGCCGACGATCGACATCGAGAACGCCAGTTCGACGCCCAGCATCATGTCGTGCTCCACCATCGCGGTCAGCGATCGATAGCCGATCGAGCCGGGCACCAAGATCAATAGACCCGGCGTCTGAGGGATCATCGCCGGCCGGTTTCTTAGCCGTGCATAGGCGTTGCTCCCGCACCCGACAGCAAACGCGCCGGCAAACGAGGCCAACTCCACGCCCGCTAGTGCGCTCACGATCCGGCTGGCAATGAAACCGGCGATCACAACCATCACGATTGCAATCCATTCAGAGACGGGCGCTTTGAAGAGGATCGCGAAGGCGACGGACGACATGGCGATCACCAACCAAAGTACAAACGCTGACGGCGGTTCGAGCGGTGGCGGCACCGGTCCCGCCCAGGTTTCCGTGATCCGCCATGCCAAAGCGACGCCGACCACGAGCGTGAACAGCTTGACCATCGCGCCGGCGAGTCGCGCGCTACCCGACGCAAGGTGCCCCAAAGCCAGTTCGGTCAACGCGATCGTCAACGCCAGTCCCGGTATCGGCAGAATCAACACCGCCAGCGTGACCAGTCGATCGTTGATGTTGATCCAGTGCGCGAGACAAACCGCAGCGAACGCGACGACGAACCCGATCATCGGTTCGAATAATCCGGGCTGTGGGGTCCGGGCCCGACGCATGACGAACAGTCCGGTTAGCAGTCCGAAGAGGCCCGTCACGAACGCTTCCATGGCGCCGCCACCGAATAGCGTCGCGAGTCCGGCGCTCACACCCGTTGCGGCCACCAATTGCACCGTTGCCGAAAACGGTGCCCCCGAGTTGTCGATGCGTTCAAGTTCTTGGATCGCCGTCGTGAGGTCGATACTCCGAGCCTCGACACGCTCGAGCACCGAGTCGATTGCGAGGAGCTTGCTGATGTCGGTGTCGGTCGACTCGATACGGAGCACCCGTGTTCGCGCCGAGGCGCCGATCCCGAATTCCACAATCAGCGACGTCGGGGTGTAAAGAAACGTTGCCGGGACGCCGAGTGAACCGGCGATCTTGTCCATCACCCCTTCGAATCGGAACGAAGGCGTCCCGTAGCGGTGCAGCAGTTCCCCCGCGCGTAGCAAAAACGCGTGTTTGGGATCTTCGGACGGCGACGTTGCATTCATGCGCACGTTCTAGTCCGGAAACCGTCCTTCGCAAGAGGCGAACCCATGGTTGCGAGAACCGATCGATTCGCGAAAGCACGCCTCGTTTCAAGGCTGCGTCAGCTGTTCGGTGCCGTTCCGCACTGGAGCAGTTGCCTCATGCCGCCTTGGCTGTTGATAAGGCGACCGCACAGCCCGCTAATCAGAAAGCATCCGAGGTCTGAAATGAAGAGTCGGTCGGCAACCTTCTCGTTGCTTTTTCATAATCGCCAAAGCAGCCAAGTTTCGCCTGTCGTGCTCGATTCCGAATTGCGATGGTGTTTCGCCGTGCACCGCTGCTTGTTCGAAGACGCTGTTTGGCAGAAGACAACGACTGCTTTGGCGGATCGCAGCCCGGCGAGTGGCGGGCGAGCGATTCGTTCAAATGGAGTCTGGCACGCACTGGTAGCGGTTGCGCCAGCAATCGTGTCGTTAACCCTCGGTGCGGCCTGCGTCTTCGGCTTGAAGGACCGCATCGTAGTCCTCCATGGCTTGCGCGGCCTCCGCGGGTTGCTCGATCACTTTGTTCTCGGAGTTTCCGCAGCCGAGAATCGTCGCTAAAAGGGTCATGCATGCCAACGAGGCAAGCGTCACAAACATTGGTTTTCGCATCGGCTCGATCATTGTCCTTGTGCAATAGGAAATGCCCCGCGGCTTCCGAGCCAACGGGGCGGTCTACGTCTTGTCGACTACTGGTTTAACGCTTCCTCGATCACCTCACGATTTGCGATGGTGCCGAGTGCCCCCCAAAGACCGTAAGGGCTTGGTTGACCCGCGTTTCCAGCTGCCAAATACACCGTTGGAGCTCGAGAATCACCAGCCTCGATCGAGTCGGTGATGAAGATCACCGCACCGTCAGCCATCAACACGTGACAGCCGCCTGGATGACGACTCGACGGCGGGTAGATTCCCCAAGTGCTGTCGGCGGATGTTCGGGAAACGGTCTCGCTGTTTGGCGGAAGGATCGTGTTCATGCCGCTATGTTGAATGACACCATCAGCCCAGTGAAAGCCGCGTGCCCAACTTGCTCGAGTACCGTCACCTGCAGCGTTGTCGGTCGTGAGATTTTGTCCTGCCAGCCAGAATCGCGGCCTTTCGGGATCCATCAAGTTGTTGTCCCGCGCCCAAGACGGATTGTCTCGCAACACAGCTGAACCGGGTCCGTCGATGGGTGCGGTGCGGATATCACGATCTCCGAGATCCGTCGCGATTTCCCCACACATGATCGAATTCGAAAGGCCGTCGAGGACGTCACGAAACTTCTTGTATTCGCGTGGCACAAACATTCCGCGCCCGGAGGCCCGGATTTGTTCGGCGTTCGAACTCGCAATGATGTTCGGGGTCAACCACTGGTAGATGCCGACGTCGGTGTATTCAACGGCGTCACCGAGGCAAGCGGCATAGTTCGTTCGGCCGAGCGCAGGCAATCCAGTCCCGGGGTCACTCGGACACCGATGACCGGGGACTTCTGTGGTCCACGGTAGATAGTCCGACCTCCAAGGAGCCGGCCCCATCGGCGGCCATGGCGTTGCGCGAACAGTGCCGTCCGCATTCGTAATGATGGGGTTGCTGATCGATTCCCATAGACTCTGTTGTTCTTCGAATGGAAGAATGCCAACCATCCAACCCAGCCGCAACTGGTTGCTCATCTGGTTGTTGTTGTAGGGGAATCCACGCGTTCCCGCGAGTTGACCCGGCAGGTTCTTGTATGCCGAATGGTAGTTGTGCAGTGCCAACCCAATTTGCTTGAAATTGTTGCTGCAACTCATTCGTCGGGCCGCTTCACGGGCAGCTTGCACTGCCGGCAACAAAAGTCCAACGAGGATTCCAATGATCGCGATGACTACGAGCAACTCCACCAACGTAAATGCGTGGCGACGATCGTGTCGTACCATAAAACTTACTCCGGTTCTTTGATGTGCGATCCAGGAACGCGCGCTCCGGAGTCAGTCCTGTTTCGCTGAAAAGAGGCAAAACGGCGTGAAAGTACCGTTGCCGATATGACTATCAACACAGCTGCCACGAAGATGTTTCGCCATCGGGAGTTTTTTTGTGTACGAATGCGCTCGGCCTTGCTGCGCAATCGTGTTGCGTATCCAGTGTGTGCAAAGTAGCGGGACATCTTTCTCAGATAAGTTTCAGCCCAACGGTATTCGTACTCTCACTTGAAAGTCTTGGGAGAGTCTTTGATCAAGGTGCGAGTTGGTCTTGCTGGAAAGCGCCTGAATCTCTGACGCTTTGGAACTTTCATCCGTCTTCGCCGATTGCGTTCAAGGCCACGCTCATCCGTTCCGACTTGTCGGCTGGCCGACGCGGGGGCAACAACTGGTCAAGTCTCACCGAGCAACCGTCAGCAGGCACTGTGATAGTTCGACGCCAGCGTGACCAGGAAGTCGGAGTCGGCCCCGGACAGATCGATTGCCCCCAACCGACCTCCCGAAGCGATTTCGGGTGCCGGCGGGGGCTCTACTTCGACCGATGTCGGACGACTGTTTCGCTCGATCTGTTTTTGAATGTCAATCGCTCCATCGTCGTACCATTCGTCAACCACCAACGATGACACGTCACCGTCTACCGCAATCGCGATCTTCATCTCCGCTGCCAATTGCTCGGCAAAGTCTTTGACAGCGACGCAGATCTCTCGGTACCAGCGATGGGCGTAAACATCAAAGATCAACAACTTGCGTTCCGTGCTGATGGCCATCAGGCACCGACCGACAACATCGCCGTCAACCGTTCTCGCGTAGAGAACCTGCTTGTTCACGTCGACCGCATTGGCGATCGTCGAGAAAAAGTTTTCGTCATCCGGTGAGAGGCACGTGGCAAAGTGGTGCCCCATCAGCAAATAGTCCAGTGCACTGTGGGTGAACTGGAGGATCACCTTTTCTCCCAATCCCATGTCTGCGATGAACCGTCGATCGCGATCGAGCCAAGCGGCGGTGCATACGCCTCGGGTGTTCAACCCGGAAACGTAACGGACGTTTTCCGCGTGATCATCCCAGCGTGGCTCGGTGCCATCGACGACGTGCTTCAGCAATCGCCATCCATGCTCTTGGAAATCACTGTCCATCCCTTGGATGTGCTGCACGAGTGACAACAACAACGCATCTGGCAACGTCGAATGGGTAATGTCGATTCGCTGCGGCTGAAGTGCACGACTCACCGCTCGGCGAATACCCATCGAGAGCGTTCGTCCGCACTCCAGCACCGCCCGCTTCGCAATTTTGCGATTCAGATTGACGAGACGCTCCGCCGACAGTTCTGGCCTGCTGACGCACTGATCGTCGATGTCAGAAATGCGTTGTCGGAACGCATCGCGACGCTCGGTATCTGCGAGACCCTCGTCCAGTGCTCGCTGCAAATAGTCACGCTCCCGGCCGAGTTTTTCTCGGCAAGGCACGTCGTGCGCGAGCAGTTTCTTCGCAATTCTTGGTGCGTCCGTTGTTGCCTCACTCAGCAATTTCAGCGATCGGTGTAGCGACTTTGGAAAGCTCTCGACCCAGTCGTGATCGTGATACTCCCAGAGGAGACTGAAATGCGACTGTTTCAACGTCACCAACACGTACATCGCTTGGACCAATTGAACGAGCGCGTTTTGGTCTCGCGAGGTGACCAAGTCATCGATGAAACGACGCGTGACATTTGCATCGAGCAACGGTGCAAGTTGTTTGATTTGCCATTCGGCAAGCCCGAGTTGCTCCAGGCCCTTTTGCATTGCTTGGTCCATGCCTGGTACGCTCACCGTGTTTGGTTCCGGTCGGACACTTGTGGTCAATTGATTGGTAAGCGCATAAAACGGTCGACGAAGAAACTCGAGGAGCGCGCTCTGTGGACCGCTCCGTTGGCGGACGGATTTTAGCCGTCGCATGGTGTCGTCCTCAGTGAAACGTCTCAGGTGTTGGTGGAAGCCCAGTGGCTTCTCACTGGCTTGTCAAGGACGACACGTTGCAAGCGAAGAAGTTCGCGGAGCGTCTTCTGGCCGACTGCGCGATGGCCGATCCGCCTGAGTTCTTGAGCGACAGGGCGCTAGCCGTCGGTGAAGACGCCACGAATCGGCGGCTAGCGCCTTGCCGCCCACAGTCACTGCTTGCGGGATCCATAGAACTGCATCAGTTGGCGAACGATCCGCTGGCCGACCGCGTGATGGATCGGCTTGTGCTATTGAGCGACAGGGCGCTAGCCGTCGGTGCAGACGCCACGAATCGGCGGCTAGCGCCTTGCTGCCCACAGTCACTGTATGCGGGGTCGACCAAGCTGGGTGAGTTGGCGAACGAGCCGCCCTCACCGGCAGCGCCTTATTGACGGCGCGTTTTTCGTTGAGGGGGCTCTTTCTCGGATTCCGTTTTCATTTGACGGCGCAGCGAGTGAGCTTGGTCCGACATGACCGACGCGAAGCGCGTCTCGGATTGATGCATCCAGGTCATCAGCGTGCTGATCACCAGTTCCTTGAGATAGGCAAAGGAAAATCCGTCCGTCGCGGATGCGATTTCATCCACCTCGCCAGACGACCATGAACACTCCTCCTCGAGCCGTTGTTGCCACGCGATCAGATACGACTGGCGTTCTGTGACGTCCGGAAGATGGAAGTGATACTTGCGGTCAAAGCGGCTCGGACGGTCAATGATCGCTGAGTCGATGCGCTCGGGATGGTTCGTGGTGGCCAAGACAATCATGCCATGGTTTTGTTCGAAGCCGTCGAGCTGGTTGAGGAAGAACGAACGGTTGTCATCGTCAACGAGTGCATCGAGGTCTTCCAGAACGAGTACGCAGGGTCGCAAACCGCGTGCTCGGTCAAAAACCTGCTGCCACATTTGTTCGGGTGTGTAGTGCGGGTGGCTGAGACTTTGCACATACAAACTCGAGATACCGAGTTCTTTCACCAGGGCACGAACGCAGTGGGTCTTTCCATTGCCCGGCGGACCGATCAGCAGGGCACCCCGCTTCCACGAAATCCCGAGCGAGTTGTATCGCTCCTCGGAGGCGAGGAATTTTGAGAAATCGCCACGAATCGACTCCTTGAGGTCGTCCGCAAGAATCAGATCGTCGAAGGATGCTTCCTGCGTGGCGTTATAGAGGCTGTGGCTGCGTCGCCAACGGCCGTTGGAAAACACCAAAATCGCATTGCCGGGCGCGTGTGTTTCTCGCTCTACGTCCAGGATGAACGATTCAGCAACTTCATCAGAATCAGCAATCACCCAGTAACGACTGTCGCCGCCACATCCCGTTTCCCATGCGAGTTGAACAACGTGGAGTTGGTGGTTTTGCCAGCCGACCTGCCACACGACTTGTTCGTAATTTGTGAAAAGGCGATCGTAGTCTTCGCCACCCCAGTAACGATAAAACGCGGGGCGCGGCTCCTCGAGAGGTGTCAACTCGCAGCGTTCGAGTCTCGCAAATTCTTCAATGTCGAGTCCTCTGCACGGTACAGAGGCCCGATGACCGATTTGTTTTCGAATGAGTGCCTCGATGGTCACGGAAATCGAGGCGGTGTTGTTTTCGAGAGCCTTGGCAATGAATTTGGGATCAAGCATCAATTGATTTTTGGTGTTTTAGGTGGCCTCCTACGGGTCTCAAGACGAAGACCCATCCGTTGCAGACAGGGTTCGCGACGAAGCGAGACCCAATAAAAGAGTCGCTCTTTCAGAATCGCGTCGGATTCGAGAGCGAGGAACGAACTCTTTCGTTTTACCGTCTTTCAGAGACCTTTCCAGTAGGAAAAATCTGCAAACACTAAACGTGCCAGAACGATCAGGAGTAGACCGAAGCTGGCAAGCGCGTAGACCAACTCGATCGGCTCACGACGCGCCTTCGAAATCCCCAAGACCTTAAAAAGCAGTTCTGCGCAAACTTGGCCACCGATGAGCGTTCCGAGTGGCAGGAGATTGATCAGTCCACTGAGGACTGCAAGGACACCGATCCAGAGAACCCAGATACCAAAATTGTCCGAGCCCGCGATGCTGATCTGGTAAAAGGCCGCGGTCCAACCGCCCCAGTCTTCGAGCGGTTGGAACAAGAAAAACCTACGCACAATCGCTCGAAAGACATCCACGGCCAGTTCGACGTTCGACGACAAAGTCGCCGTTTGATGATCTGAATACTCGATGTCTGAATGCAGCGAGACACGTGGCGTCTCGCACTGAGCCGCAGCGAACAACAGGAACGCACCGAGTAGAAGTGACGAGAGTGGTCCGCTCAGCAATGTCACAAGGCGTTGAAACGTGCCGATGTCGGTGAACGCCAGTTTGCCTTCCGGCAGTTCTTTGTCCGCATCCTCGTCGCTTCCGCCAAGAAAGCGTGCATAGCCTCCGAGCGGTAACCAACCGAACGAGCAATCCCAGTGGTTTCCTCGCCATGTCCAACCGAGGATGTTCGCACCGTATCCGACCGCAACTCTGTCGACGGCGAGTCCAAAACAGCTTCCGACCGTGGCGATGGTGGTTACGTAAACGAATGTGACAGCAACGTAGGCCACAAAGGTGGCGAGCATCCATGCGACGATCATTTGAATGCCGCTTACGCCAAGAGTTCTTTGACGACGTGGCCATGTACGTCGGTGAGTCGATAGTCGCGACCTTGGAAACGATGCGTCAGTTTTTCGTGATCAAAGCCGAGTAGGTGCAGGATCGTGGCTTGGAGATCGTGCACGTGGACCGGGTTCTCGGCGACTGAAAATCCGAGTTCGTCGGATTGCCCGTACTCGAAGCCGCCTTTCACGCCGCCGCCGGCCATCCACATCGAGAACGCATCGGGATAGTGATCGCGGCCAAGGATCTTACTCTTTGCCGTTCTTCCTTCGCGGAAGGGCGTGCGTCCAAATTCACCGCCCCAAACGACCAGCGTGTCTTCAAGCAGGCCACGATTTTTCAAATCACGGATTAACGCCGCGATCGGCTTGTCCATGGTCGCGCATTTGTTGGTCAAGCCATCGGTCAGCCCGGTCGAAGCCGCTGTTCCGTGGAAGTCCCAGCCCCAGTCGAATAGCTGAACGAACCGAACGCCCGATTCCACAAGGCGACGCGCGAGCAGGCAGTTATTCGCCAAACTCGACTCGCCGGGTCTTGCGCCGTAGGCGTCTAACGTGTCTTGAGACTCGTCGTTGATGTTCATCACCTCGGGCACAGCCGTCTGCATACGGAACGCGAGTTCGTATTGCGAGATCCGCGTGAGCGTTTCGGGGTGTCCCATTTCCCTCGCTTGCATCTGATTGAGGTCATTCAGCGCATCGAGCGTTGCCCGTCTCAGGTCACGACTCATTCCCGGTGGGTTGGAGGAGTAGAGTACCGGGTCGCCTTTGGAACGGCATTGGACGCCTTGATAGACCGAAGGCAAGAAGCCGCTGCCGAACGAATTCTTACCGCCGTTGGGCTGGACACCACTCGAGATCAAGACCACAAAGCCTGGCAAGTTTTCGTTTTCACTGCCGAGTCCATAGGTGACCCACGAACCCATCGATGGCCGACCGCTGCGCGGGGAGCCGGTGTAGACCAGCAGTTCTGCGGGCGCGTGGTTGAACTGGTCGGTGTACATCGAGTGCACGACGCACATTTCGTCAGCGATCTCGTGAAAGTGGGGGATCGCGTCGGACATCCACATCCCCGCTTCGCCGACCTGTTTCCACTTTCGCGGCGAACCCATCAGCTTCGGCACACCCGAGGTGAATGCAAATTCCCGTCCCGCAAGAAACTCGTCGGGACAGTTTTGATCACTGCGGCCGACCAACTCCGGCTTGTAATCAAAGAGATCGAGGTTCGGTGGCGAACCGGTCATGTGCAGGTAGATCACCCGCTTGGCCTTGCCCGCGAAATGTGGTTGCCGAACCGCGAGCGGGTCCTCAACTTGAGTCGCTTGCGCGTCCTGTTGGGTCAGCGCCGCAAGTGCGGCGGCGCCGATGCCCGCGGTCGACTGTTTGAGGAAGTGTCGACGGGTTTTTAGCCGGAGTTGTTCAACAAACGGATTCATCGCTTCATCAACAATTCGTCTAGGTTCAAAATCACATTCGCAACCACGCTCCACGCCGCGTGATCGATGACATCGGCACTCTCATCGAGTCCACCCAGTGGTTCGTTCGCCATTTTCAACGCTTCTTCGGGTGAGTGCGCGTATGCTTCAGCAGCTCGATTGGCGAGTGCGATGAGTCGATCGACTTCGCCCTCGGTGGGATTTCGGATCAGCGCCTTTTGGTAGGCATGCTCGATTCGCCGCACGGGGTCTTGGGACTCCGCGATCATCTGCCGTGCCAGTGCCTGTGCTGCCTCGACATACACGGGGTCATTCAACGTCACCAACGCTTGCAGTGGTGTATTGGTTCGGATGCGTCGTACCGTACAGACCTCGCGGTTTGGCGCATCGAACTGTGCCATCGAAGGGTACGGACTTGACCGTCGCCAGGTCGTGTAGAGGCCGCGTCGGTAGCGATCTTCGCCTTTGCTGGTTTGCCAGTCCGTCGCCCCACCGAACGCCGCCTTCAATCCGAGTTGCGGCTGCATCGGTTTGACCGGCGCACCATACATTTTCTCACTGAGCAGACTGCTGACGAAGAGTGCCTGGTCTCTCACCATCTCCGCGGAAACTCGGAAACGTGGCCCGCGAGCAAGTAGACGGTTGAAAGGATCGCTCGAACGAATCTCATCGGTCGTGACGGAAGTCTGCTGGTAGGTCGCCGACATCACCATCAATTTGAGCAAACGCTTTAAATCCCACCCGCGGGATTGCAACTCGATCGCGAGCCAATCGAGGAGACGCGGGTGTGATGGCGGTTCGCCTTGCGAGCCGAACTCCTCGCTCGTTTCGACGATACCGATTCCGAAGAGTTGTTCCCAATGTCGATTCGCGATCACGCGTGCGGTCATCGGATTCTCAGAGTCGATCAACCAGTTGGCGAGGTCCAGTCGGGTCGGATCCTCGGCTTCCATCGGATGGAAGATCGCGGGCGTACCGCGAGTCACCTCGTCGCCCTTACTCTGATAGTTGCCGCGAATCTGGATGTGCGTCGAGCGACGTTTCGCGAGTTCACGCATCACGGGCACCGTCGTCCTCGGTTTGAGAGCCGCGAATTCCTTGTCGAGCCGTTGCAACTCTTCACGCGGTTCTTTGAGTAACGGTGCGATCGATCGGTAGTACGACTCGACTCTTCGTCGCTGGTTGGGCTTCCAGGATTCGGATTTCGCTTTGACCAACTTGCGGACGGGGTCGGGAATCGAACCCCACTTGGCGAGCGAGGCCTCACCAGTGGTGACGATGCGGAACCGATCGATCAAATGATTCTTGTGCACAGAGCGGTGATCGAGTCGAAGCACGAGTGTGCCGACGCCACGGTTCAACGGGCGTTTGAGCACCAGCGTCAAGCGGTGTGGTTTGCCGTTCTGTGGTGCAACCGCCCAGCCTCGTTTTGGGTCTGGTTTGGCAGCGAGGACGCTCGAAGCCGGAAATCCGCTTTGTTCAAAGTCGGCGAATGCAGCGGCCAGCGGAATCTCAAAGCCCTCAACGTTTACGGTGTATTTGGGTTGGCCTTTTTTATCAGGAGCGTTCTCCCAAACGACGTCACGCGACTCCGACAGTGCTTGTACCTCGAATCCATCGAGTCGGTTTTGAATCGAACCACCGCCATCGGTTCGGTTCCAAATCACAATCCGATCGATTGGCACCGTCGAGCCGAGATCGATTTCGACCCACGGAGAGTCTTCTTGCTTGGTATGGTTCACGCTCCCGTTGTTAAAGTCACCGTCATAGTCGCCATCGATCACTCGATCTGCGGGCCCTCCGTAATCGACCGAGCTTTGGGTGGCTTTGCCAAGAACGGCGATGTTCACGCCCTCGGAGTAGACTTCGACTTCGGCGACATGCAGGAAGCGTCGCTTTCCGGGGACGGTGAGCCGGACAAAACGAGCTTCCGTCTTCGCCTGTTCGGGTTTCTTCCATTCAGCGGTGACGCGGGACAGCACAAAGTTGTCGCGTTGCTCTGCCGGGATTTCAATTTGGAGTCCGGTGATCGGCTCATCCGTTGTGGGGACGTCGACCGTGTAGGTCGCATTGTGTTCTTTTGTGCCGCTCACGTTGACCCAGCCATCGTCTTCGATCGCGAGCGAACGGTGCCCCGAATCGGCACTGATTGGAATCGCGGTATCCCAGCGTGGTTCGCTGCCGAGTTCGGCGAGCCATTGATCGAGAGCCTTGTCTAACTCGGGGGTCTGCTCCTCGAGGATCCGTCGAAGGTCACCGCGGCGGTTTTGAATCTCCTCGCGGCGCTGCTTCTGCGACTCGCTGTACAGTTCAATGGTCGGGCTTTCGTTGCGACGATCCGCGTCTTCGGTGCTGTTGAGCAATGCGAAGAATTTGAAGTATTCTTCATGGGTGATCGGGTCGTATTTGTGAGTGTGGCATTGAGCACACGCCATGGTGGTTCCCATCCAAACCGCCATCGTTGTGTTGACGCGATCCACGACGGCGACGTTGCGAAACTCTTCGTCATTCGTTCCGCCTTCGTTGTTTGTCAACGTGTTGCGGTGAAATGCCGTTGCGATCAATTGCTCTTCGGTTGGCGAGTCGAGAAGGTCACCCGCGATTTGTTCGATGGTGAACTGATCAAACGGTTTATTCTCATTGAGCGAACGGATGACGTAGTCACGGAAGGCCCAGATCGTTCGCGGAGGATCGTCCGCGTAGCCCGCCGAGTCGGCGTACCGAGCGAGGTCCAGCCAGACTCGAGCCCATCGTTCGCCAAATGTCGGCTTGCTAAGTTGCGCATCCACATAACGCTCGTAAGCATCCGAAGATGTGTCGCGTGCGAACGCTTGTGCTTCGTCCCATGTCGGAGGCAGACCTGTTAGATCGATGGCGACCCGTCGCGCGAGTGTCAGTCGATCCGCCGTCGCCGCCGGCCCGAGCCCTGCTTCTTCGAGCTTGGACAAAACAAAGTAGTCGATGCCGTTGATCGGCCAGGACTCATTCTCTACCGCTGGCAGACCATCGAATTTCGGTGGCTCATACGACCAATGCTTGGCGTACTTCGCGCCTTCATTGATCCAACGCTTCAGTAGGTCAACCTCTCTTTCAGAAAGCGCCGTTGCATGCTCCGGCGGCGGCATTCGAATGTCCTCATCGTCAGTCACGATCCGCGCGATGATTTCACTGGCTTCCGCGTCACCCGGCACGATCGCGGCGTAGCCGCCAAGGTCTTCCGAGGCACCGTCATGGGTGTCGAGTCGTAGATCCGCTGCCCGCTCAGCTTCATCGGGACCGTGACAGAGAATGCAGTTTGCAAACAGTATCGGGCGGATGTCGCGGTTGAAATCGACCTCCGGTTCTTCTGACAAGGCGAAACCGGCAATGAATACCGAGAGGCATGCGGCGAGGAATCGAGTCATTGGCAGGTAGGAAGGCTCGACGGGTTGAGGTGGGACCGGCAACATTCTAGTCATTGACCGCCGAATCGAGAACGCGATCACGAGGGCACGGACCGGGTTCTGCCGCCGTTGCCGCTACAATCTCCCGGGTTGTCACTTTTTCCGTGGATGTCGCCATGATTCGTACCCTGATTCTGTTTGTTTCTCTCGTTTCGCCGTCTGTCTGTGCGGGCCGTCCCCCGAACATCGTGGTCTTTTACACGGACGATCACGGCCACGCCGATTTGGGATGCCAGGGAGTTTTGCCTGATATCCGAACTCCTCATATCGACGCATTGGCGGCGTCTGGCGTGCGTGCTGTTCACGGCTACAGCACCGCACCCCAGTGCGTACCGTCTCGCGCGGGATTGCTGGCGGGAAAGTTTCAGTCACGTTTCGGCGTTGAGACGAACGGGGCTTCGCTCGAGGGTTTTGACCGGGAGCAGACCATCGCGGAACGTCTGAAGAAGGCCGGCTACGCGACGGCGCAGTTCGGCAAATGGCATCTTGGGCCGACACCCAAGATCACCGAACACGGCTTCGATCATGTGTTCGCGCAGAACGCACAGCGACCGTTCAGCGCGAACATTTCGCTCGACGGCGAGGACATCCCGATGAGTCAACTCAAACCCGAGTTGTACCATGTCGATGGATGCAGTCGCGCGGCATCCTCTGTCATTCGACGCTACCAGGACCAGCCGTTTTTTCTTTACATCGCGTATCGCGCCCCGCACGTTCCACTCGATGCACCGCCAAAGTACCTCAAGCGTTTTCCCGGTGAGATGCCCCAGCGGCGACGTCAGGCATTGGCGATGATCTCGGCCACCGATGACGGTGTCGGACTCGTCATGAAGACCTTGAAACAGTGCGGCCTCAGCGAAAACACGTTGGTGTTTTACATCGCGGACAATGGCGCGCCGCTGAAGATTCACAAGGCAGACATTCCGGGGCCGGGAGCCGGTTGGGAC
>JBCBOT010000025.1:0-48728 GCA_039821165.1 Planctomycetota bacterium
TCTCAGCTTGCAGGACGCGGGCGGTGCGACGGTGACGACCGCGACCATTCGGATGTCGATGGGCGTCATCGATGGTAATGGCGACTTCCAGCAACGAATCCCAGACGGCGGATCTGAGGCGTTTCTGGTCAACGCGGAGTTGACGGCGGATTTGGGCGCCAACACCACGCTCTTTACCGACGCGGGCCGCGAGTTGCACAAGATCACGTCGGGAACCTACGCGACCGAATTGGTTTCCGACATTGTGCCGGTAGGAAGCTCTTCGCCGTCTCAATTGACTGCTGTCGGCAACAAGTTGTTCTTCGAAGCGGACGATGTGACGGGTGCGGGACGCGAGCTTTGGGTTTCGGATGGCACTGAAGCCGGCACCATGTTGGTTGTGGATTCGTTGCCCGGAAACGATTTGTATAACGCGCCGCTCGACGGCAGCCCGACGTTGCTCGGATCGATCGGTGATGATTTGCTGTTCACGACGACCAATGCCAACATGGATCGAGAGCTTTGGGTCGCGAACGAGACCACGATGACGGCACAGGAAATCGCCAATATCAACACGGCGACCGGGGACGCCAATGCTCAGCGGCTTCAAGCGGACGGCGACCTGATCTACTTTGCGGCCAACGACGGCATCAATGGCGAGGCCGTTTGGCTTGCTGATACGGTCGCTGGTACGACGACCTTGTTGGAAGACATTTCGCCGTCCAGCACCGACCGCATCCTCGGCCTGACGCTGGTCGAGCCGGTCGGATTCCTTGGTCCCCAAGTGATGTACTTCAACAACTCCCTCGGCACGACCGGCGGAGTTTATATCACGGACCCAGCAGGCTCGACGCTTCAGCTTTCGGATCTTCGTCCTGTCGAACTCAACGCAAACGGAGACATGTTCCTCGTCAGCGGTTCCGAGATTTATTTTGTGACCAACGACGGAACCAATGGGGAAGAGATTTGGGTCACCGATGGCACAACGGCCGCCACGTTAGCCTTTGATGTGAACCCTGGGAGTGCGAGCAGCAATCCGCGTGAACTAGTGGAGTATCTCGGGGATCTCTATTTTGTCGCCACCAGCGCCAGCAACGGTCGTGAGTTGCACGTGATCTTTGGCGACAACCCGGTTGTGGTTGAGGACATTGATTCGGGGTCGGATTCGTCCAATCCGTCAAACTTGACCGTCAGTGACAACGTGCTGTACTTCACCGCGAGTGACGGAACCGGCGGCAGCAACACCGGCCAGGAGCTATGGTCGCACACCAATACCGGCGTCACCAGCATCGTCACCGACCTGAGACCCGGTGGCATCGGTTCCAATCCGACTAATTTTGCGAATGTCGGCGGAACGCTTTACTTCTCGGCGGACAACGGGAGCGACGGTGTCGAGCCGTACCGAGTGACCGGTCCCAACAGCGTGGTCCAGGTGGCGGACATCAATCCAAGCGGCAGTTCGAATGCCGGGAACTTCATGGAAGCCCTCGGCACGATCTTCTTCTCTGCGGACAACGGTACCGACGGCACCGAGTTGTACAAGACAGACGGCACTTCCGCCGGCACCGAGTTGGTGGCCGATGTGCAAGCCGGTCCAGCCGGCAGCAATCCTGTTCCGCTCTACGACACCGGCCAGCGACTGTTGTTCAATGCCTCCGGTAGTGGTGTCACGGACCGGGAATTCTGGTCGACGGACGGAACGATCGGAAATGCGTTGCAAGTCGAAGACACCTATCCGAGCGAGTTCTTCGGAGCCGATCCGGAGCAGATCATTCCGATCGACGGCAAGGTCTACTTCATCGGTGAGAATGGACTCTCGGGCCGCGAGTTGTTCGTTCTCGAGGAACGCGAACTCGTTGTGAGTGAGGTGATCGTCGGTGGCGATCTTGGTGACTTGGTCGGAGCCGATCAGCGGTCGACCGTGGATCTTGTTCGCGTCGTCTTTGAAGGCAACGTTGATGTTCCCGATTCGGCGATCCAGCTTCGTAACCGGAACACCAATACCGTTCTGACGTCCGTCATTTCGAACGTGGTCTACGATCCTGTGGCGGATCAAACGGTGGTCGAGCTGACCTTCGGAAGCGGAGCCAGTGTCCGAGATCGCGATATCGCAGGAACAACGGGACTCCGAAACGCCCTCGAGGACGGGAACTACGAGCTCACGCTTAACGGGGCCCAAGTCAACTCTCCGGTCAGTGGCGCGACGCTGGGAACCGATTTCGTTTTCGGTGATGAGGAAGCAGATAGCTTCTTCGCCTTGTTCGGAACCACCGATCTCGATCGTGACGTGGATGGCCAGGACTTTGGCCGTGCCGGATTGACCTTCCTGAAGACGTCACCCGATCCCGACTACAACGCGGACTTGGATTTTGACGGTGATTTCGATTTCGATGGACAAGACTTCGGAAACTTCGCGATCCGCTTCCTGACTCAATTGCCGTTCGTCTAGGCCGATTAGCAGCGACGTAGGGTCATGCGTTTCACACCGCGTGGCCCGACGATAATGCTCACTCGCTCGATCACTGATCCCTCCCGCTCGACAGACGAGTTGCGTCAATGGCGCTGCGGTCGAATCGTGATGCAGGATGGCCGTCTTCGGCGGATCGAGCGACGCTGGTTCTGTGGAAGCGTTTCGGTGGCACAGGTCTGGTGGCAGAGTCGCTACGGACGCCCCGATGACAGTCTGTGCTGGCTCGACTACCACCAGCCGATCGGCATGCCCGCGTTTATCACGTTGGACTACATCCGCAGCGGGCGAAAAGCGGGCTACCGCTCCTTCATCGGCGCCTGTCATGTGCTCGATGAAGTGGCAAGGATTCGCGGGGCTCTCGCGATCGTCGCCCACGTGTCGACGGAGAGTATTTCCGATCGTTTGCTCGAACGTTTGGGTTGGGAACGACATGCCGAGCATTGGTCCGGGCGTCACTGGATTCGCCGATTCTATGACGGCTACCCCGAGCCGGTGATCGGACGGTATCTTGCCTGAACGTGGCTGCTTTCGCGGCTCTGTTTGGTCGCGCGAGACGCCCATGAACTTTCTTTCCCATGCCCTGCCCTACTTGGACCAGCCGCTGGTGGCCGTTTGCACGGCGGTGCCTGATTGGCTGAGCGTGATCGATCGTAAGATTCGTGCCCGCGAGCGAATGGTCACCGCGGTACTCGACCAAAGTGCCTCGCCGAACCAGGGTGAGGTCATTGATCAGGACGACGAGGCGCTTCAGCAGGTTGCCAAAGGAATCCTGGCGCACATTCGTGATGACCATTGGTTTCATGGCACGGCTGCTTTCACGGAAACGAATCTTCAATTGGCCGTCGAATTGCGTGACCGCTTACCAGGCGACCGTGGTTTTCGCCCGATGTTTTTGGGTCACATCTTGATCGAGGTCTTACTGGACGCCTTCTGGATTCGTGACCAACCGGAACTCGGTGAACGCTACTACGAGTTGGTCGAGGCTTGTCCCGCGGAGACGATCGAGCGATGTGTCAACCAGATCACGGGCAAGCCGACCGACCGCTTGGTGACGACGATCGGCCGCTTCGCCAAGTCTCGGTTCTTATTCGATTATTTGGATGACGAACGCCTGCTGTTTCGTCTCAATCAGGTGATGCAGCGCGTCGGTCTGGCGGAACTCCCGGAGAGTCTGTTGCCCTGGATCGCGAACGCCCGTGAATTGGTAGAATCTCGCCGCGAGCAGTTTCTGACCCCGCCAAACGGCACCACGAATTTCCCTCCCATTCCCAGGAATCACGATTAATGAAGTACGGCATGAATCTGCTGCTATGGAGCGGCGAAGTTACCGAGGAACTCCTCCCCATTTGCGAGCAGCTCAAAGCGGCAGGTTTCGATGGTGTTGAACTCCCGATGTTCAATCTGGACTTGGATTACGCCGGTCTGGGAAAGCAACTCGATTCGATGGGATTGGCTCGCACGGCGGTCACGATCCGGGGGGAAGACGATAATCCAATCTCGCCGGATGCGGCCGTTCGGCAGCGCGGGATCGAGTTGACGAAAAAGACGCTCGATCAGTGCGCCGCGGCCGGCGTCGAAACGCTTGTCGGGCCCTACCACTCGGCACTCGGCTATTTCAGCGGTGCGGGACCGACCGAGGATGAGTGGAAGTGGGGTGTCGAAAGCATGCGAGCGGTCGCTGAGCATGCGGGTGAAGTCGGAGTCCGACTCGGCGTCGAAGCACTGAACCGCTTCGAATGCTATTTTCTCAACGCGCATGCGGATTCGGCACGTTTCGCTCGTGAAGTCGATCATCCCGCTTGCGGCATGATGTACGACACTTTTCATTCCAACATCGAAGAGAAAAGTGTCACGGATGCAGTCATGGCCGGCGGCGACAAGTTGTTTCACATCCACATCAGCGAGAATGATCGAAGCACTCCCGGCAAAGGCGGCGTGAATTGGACCGAGAACTTTGACGCGATCAGCAAGGCGGGCTACGACGGGTGGTTGGTGATCGAAGCGTTTGGTCTGGCGCTTCCGGAAATTGCGGCCGCCACCAAAATTTGGCGACGGATGTACCCCGACGAAATAACGCTGGCGACTGACGGACTCGACTTCATGAAGTCTGAGTTGGCGAAACGCGGATGAGCGAGCCATCCGACGTGAGTGAACGCGATGTCGAGCAAGTGTCCGCCGTTGTGTTGCTGTCCGGCGACCTGATGTTCGCTTCGAAAGTGAAAGGCGCCGCGGAAGCGGCCGGGTACGAGTTTCACTTCGGCGGTGCGATTCCGGAAACCGATAGCGAGGTCATGTGGGTCATCGTTGACTTGGCGACTCAAAGCAAAGTCGTCGATGGGCTCGTGGAGGTCTGTTCCGAGAAATGCCCTCGGGCTAGGCTGCTCGCCTTCGGCCCGCATGTCCAGGTCGCCCGGCTGGAGAAGGCTCGTGCGGCTGGAATTCGTACCGTTCTGACACGCGGGCAATTCGATCGTAGCTTGGCTACTCTCTTTCAAAGCGAACCTTCACCGGAGTAAGACATGCCAAGTGTGCTCGCCGTCGCGGCGCACCCCGATGACATCGAATTCTTTATGGCCGGCACGATGTTGCAATTGGCCGCGCGTGGGTGGGAACTGCACTACGTGAACTTGTGCGATGGTTCGCGTGGCAGCAGCACGATGGATCAGCAAGAGTGTGCACGCGTCCGTTTGGGCGAGGCGGAGCACGCCTGTCGAATCCTCAACGCCACGTTCTATCCGCCGATTTACCCGGACATGGAGGCGTCGTATAGCTTCGAGAATTTGGCGAAGGTGACGGCGATCCTTCGTAAGGCCCGCCCGGCGATCGTGCTGACACATTCGCCTTCCGACTACATGGAGGATCATGAGATCGCTTGCCGACTGGCGGTGAGTGCCGCTTTCGCGCACGGCATGCCGAATCTGGTGAGTGACCCTCCCGTAGACGCATATTTTGATCCCGTCACCGTCTATCACGCCCAGCCGGTCGGGAATCGTACACCGCTCGGTGAACTTGTTTATCCGCATTTTTATGCCGACGTGACCGACGTTATCGATCGGAAACAGCAGTCCTTGGCCGCCCATGCCAGTCAGAAGCAGTGGTTGGATGAGAGTCAGGGGCAGGATAGCTATCTGCAAACGATGCGTGAATTGGGTCGCGAAGTCGGCGAGATGAGCGGCCGATTCGAATACGCTGAAGGCTGGCGCAAACACTTGCACATCGGCTTTTGTGGGCCCGACGACGATCCACTGCGGGACGCACTCTCCGACATCATCCTTGAAGGAAAATCGCCGTGATCGTCATCGCGCACCGAGGTGCCAGCGGTTATGTGCCGGAGCACACATTGACCGCCAAAGCGATGGCGCACGCGATGGGTGCAAACTACCTGGAACAGGACTTGGTCGCTTCAAAAGATGGCGTCCCCGTCGTGCTTCACGACATCCACATCGATACGGTCACCGACGTCAAGAAACGATTTCCGAATCGCAGTCGCGGCGATGGACGCTACTACGCGATCGATTTCACCGTCGAAGAATTGAAGACGCTGCGTGTTTTCGAACGCTTTGACCACCGGACCGGCAAAGCGATCTTCCCAACGCGCTTTCCAACCGGCGAAGGCGATTTCCGCATTCTGACGTTCGAAGAAGAAGTCCGCTTCATCGAAAACGTGAACGGTTCGACCGGTCGCGCGGCCGGTATTTATCCCGAGATCAAGCAACCCGCCTGGCATCGCGAACAAGGATGCGATTTCTCATCGATCGTTCTCAAGGTGCTCCGCGAACTTGGATACGACCAGCCGGAATCGTCTTGCTTCTTGCAGTGTTTTGATGAGTTTGAAGTCAAACGAATCCGGTCCGAACTTGGGTTTCGCGGCAAACTCATTCAGCTGATTTATCGCGGTCACGATGAGCGGTCTGGCAGCGATTACAACCGGATGGGAAGCGCCGAAGGCCTGACGGATCTCAAGGACATCGTGGATGGCGTCGGGCCATCCATGGACTGGATCGTGACATGGAATGAAAAGGGCGAACGATCACTCGGTTCGCTTGTCGCCGATGCCCACGCGAACGGTTTAGCGGTTCATCCGTGGACGATTCGCACCGATGCGTTGCCCGAGAACTGTCCTTCACTGGAGGCTCTCGTCGCGGCATTGCGAGATCAGTCCGTCGAGGGCGTCTTTGCCGATCAGCCGGATCGGGTGCTCGCTCTGGTCAAGCAATCAAATCCTTGACGATGTGACCGTGGACATCGGTGAGGCGGAAATCGCGTCCGGCATGCCGGAATGTGAGTCGCTCGTGGTCCATGCCGAGTTGATGTAGCACTGTCGCGTGCAAGTCATGGACTTCGACCGGATTCTCGACGGTGTACTTTCCGATTTCATCGGTCACGCCGTGGACATGTCCGCCTTTGAACCCGCCCCCGGCGAGCCAGACTGAAAAGCAATCGCGATGATGGCCGCGTCCGTTCTTACCTTCGCGGGTTGGGGTACGACCGAATTCGGTGGCCCACAGCACGATCGTGTCTTCCAGCATGCCCTGTTGCTTGAGGTCCTTGATCAAACCGGCCGTCGGTTGGTCGACGTTGGCCGCCAAATCCGCGTGCTCATTCATTTCGCCGTGCGAATCCCAATTGGGGCGTGACCCGGTGTCGATCAGTTCGACGACTCGCACGCCACGTTGAACCAGACGTCGAGCGACGAGGCATTGCCATGCGAAATCGCTGCCGGGCCCTTTGGTCTTTCGGTCCAGACCATAGAGTCGCCGGATGTGCTCGGGTTCTTGCTCGACATCGAACGCCTCCGGCGCCGCGGTTTGCATTCGAAACGCGGTTTCGAAGGACTTGATGCGGGCGGCCAGCGCGGGATCCGGAGATCGTTTCTCAGCATGGTCGCGATTCATTCGCCGCACGAGATCGAGTTCTTGGATCTGCAGTGAGCGATCCTCCGACGGCCATTTCAAATCGCGGATCGGTTGTTTGCCCGGCAAGACACGAGTGCCTTGATGGAACGCGGGTAAAAAATCGTTGGCGTAGACTTGGGTGCCGCCGTAGGGAAGATGCGGTGCGATGACGATGAAGCTCGGTAGATCCTGGTTTTCACTTCCCAGGCCGTAGCTGATCCAAGAACCCATCGACGGACGTGCGAATGTCGGCGACCCGGTGTGCATGCCGAGGGTTGCTTCGGAGTGATCGAAGTGCGACGCGTTCATCGAACGGATCAGGCACACGTCATCCATCACGTCCCTGAGGTGTGGAAACAAATCGCTGACTTCGACATCGCAACGCGGATTGCGGGCGCTGCCGAACAGGTTGCCCATCAACTTGTCCTTGCCTTTTCCGTCGCGCCCCCCGGCAGTCGATTTCGGGTCAAAGGTGTCGATGTGCGAAACGCCGCCGGTGGCGAAGATGAATATGAGGTTCTTCGCCTTGGCCGGGAAATGGGGCTGCTTGGGGGCGAGCGGGTCCGACGATTCGGCGGCGATTAGATCGGAGACGATTGCCGGTAGCAGCATCGAACCGGCGACCATGCTGCGGATCGCATGTCGGCGGTTGCTACGTGGTGGATCGATTGCACGCATGGGACGTTATTCAGTCGATGTAAAGGAACTCATTGAGTCGGAACAGACTGCGCGCCAGGCTGGCCCAAGCCTGCTGTTCGGACACATTTTGCCGAGCCGACGTCAGGTGTTCGAGGAGCCATGCTTGCTCCATCGGCGTCGCCGAGCGCTGGAGCAAGTGTTGCATCAGCCACTGGAGTTTGGCCTCATCCGGAAGCGACTTTGGCAATCGATTCGCGAGAGCCTGTGCACTGTCGTGCAGAAACTCGTTGTTAACGAAGTAAAGCGCTTGTAGGGCGGTGATGGATTGGTCACGCGTTTGGGTGCAAACGTTTCGGTCGGGACCATCGAATGTTTGAAAGTACTGGTCGGCGGTCAGCCGTTTGGTCATCAAATAAACGGATCGCCGCCGACTGTCGTAGGCATCTTTGAAGGGATGATGCTGCGTGAATTTCCATTCCTTTCGAGGCGGAAACGGATGCGTTTCATTCATCGGAGTGGTGTCGAGTTCTCCGCTCAAAAACAGCATCGTGTCCCGAATCGATTCGGCGTCGAGTCGCTTTCGACGTTGGTGGGTCAGGTGGATGTTCTCCGGATCCACGTTGTCGTTCGAGGAAAGCCGATAGGTTCTGCTCGTCAGCAGGGTGCGGTGGAGATGCTTGAGAGACCAACCGTGTGCGATGAAGTCCGTGGCGAGCCAGTCCAACAGTTGCGGGTGAGTCGGTGTCTGGCCGCGAAGTCCAAAGTCGGTTGTGCTCGGGACGATCCCCCGTCCTAAGTACTTTGCCCAGACGCGATTGACGATCACGCGGGCCGTCAGGGGATTGTCTTTTGAGGCCACCCAGTTCGCGAGTTCGAGTCGCCCGCTGCCCTCAGCAGTTGCGGGCAGTTTCTGGCCGCCAAGAACATCGGGGAATTGACGAGGGACCACGGCGCCTGGACGCGTCGGTTCACCTTTGATTTGAATCGATGCATCGATCGCGTTCGCATCGCTCACCGCATAGGCGGTCGGGTACTCGGGAATTGACTGCAGGTGTTTGGCAAGCGTTTCGCCCTTGTTGCGAGCCTTGATCAACATGCCGTCGAGTTCGGAACGCATTCGGCGTTGGTCGTCCACTGACGCGCTTGCGCTCTGGCGGGCGTTGTCTTGGGCTTTCAACTCGCACAACGCGAGTATTTCTGTCAGTTGACGTTGCAGGTCGGAGGTCTTGTCGGCAAATTTCGCCAAGTGTGCTTTGGTTTGCTCTTCCGGTAGAAGCGACGCGAAGTGGTTTTGGGCTTTGAAGAGTTCGATGCCTGGAAAGGGATATCGTGTGCTGGCGAAGAATCCGTAGAGACCGTAGTACTCGCGTGTCGAAACCGGATCAAACTTGTGATCGTGGCAACGGGCGCATGCGAGTGTCATCCCCAACATGGTCTTGCCGACATTGTCGATCGTGTCTTCGATGGTCAGATGCCAGGGGTACCGTTCGATCAAGGAGCCGAATCGGCGAGCCATGGCCAAATAGCCGGTCGCGATGGTTTGTCGGACTCGTTCGGGCTCGTTTTTGGCGGGCATCAAGTCGCCGGCGAGTTGCTCGATGAGGAACCGATCGTAGGGAGCGTCTGAATTGAGCGAATCGATGATGTAGTTTCGATACAGGTAGGCTTGGGGGATCGGGTAGTCCGAATTGTCGCCGGCGGTATCGGCGTATCGCACCCAATCCATCCAGTGTCGGCCCCATCGCTCGCCGTATTCATTTCGCGCAAGCAGTTGGTCAACGATTTGCGTGATGGCGTGATCCGGCCCCGATGCTTTCCAGTTCGCTTCAAATGCGACGACGTCGTCGGTGGACGGCGGTAACCCGATCAGGTCGTAGAACAGGCGACGGATCATCACTCGCGGGGATGCATCTTCGACGACAGTCTTTCCGGCGTCGGCTCGGGCTGCCTCCAGGAATCGGTCGACGGGGTGTGACGACCATGCATCGATGCGCCGCGGGACGTCGGGATTCGCGATCGGTTGGAACGCCCAGTGACGTGTTCTCGGGTCGAGTTGACGCGCGGCGCGAGGGTCTCCTGTCCAGGGTGCTCCCTGTCCGATCCACTCTCGAAGGGACTCGATTTCCTCGTCGGCGAGTCGATCGCCGTCAGGTGGCATTCGCGTGTTTTCATCTTTCGAGAGAACGCGGACGAGCAGTTCGCTGGCTTCGAGATCGCCGGGGACGATCGCTTGCTTGCCCGAGTCACCGACGGCGTTCAATGAATCGGCGGTGTCCAGTCTCAGACCGCCATTGCTTTCGTCGTTTCCGTGGCAATCGACGCAATGTTTCTCGAGGATCGCCCGAGCCGTGTTCTCGAGGAGCGTTGCTTCTTCGGAATCAACTCCCTCGTCGGCATTGACCGCGCCGGCGGAGACAAGGATCAAGACGACGAATAGGCGGGCCGCGTGCATATCGAATCGATTGCGGGTGGAACGATCGCGAACACCACAGTTTAGCGTCACCGCAGATCCGTCGAAATAGATTCTCCGGGATGAGGTTGGGTGCCTGAATTTCAGGTCGAGGCAGGGTTCGTTTGCGTGACCCTTGGTTCGTCTCGATGCATCCGTCGTGTGGCTACCGCGACTTGAACGAGTTGCCGACATCCATCGGCGGGTTCTCGGTGTCGATTCGTTTCTGTTCCCAATACCATCCGTCCTGGCGCTTTTCCAAGATTCGGATTCCGCTGCCGGTGCAAAGCGGAGCCGGTTCGGTCGGTACGAATTTCCGAAGTTGGTTGGCGGCGTCTTCGTGTTCGGCCAGACCGATCAAGTTGGTGTGCTCGTTCGGATCGGTTTGCAGGTCGTAGAGTTCTTCGCTTCCATCGGCGTAGCGGATCAAGCGATAGCGGACGCCGCGAATTCCAAAGTTTCCGGGGTTGTGTTCTGTGATTGCGGGCCGCGTGCGAACCGTTTTGGGGTCGGACAATTGAGGTTTTAGGCTGAGACCATCCACATCGGGTGTCTCCAGTCCCGCGAGTTCTGCGAGTGTGGGGTAGATGTCGAGTAGTTCCGCGGGCTGCACGCATTCACCGGCTTGGATGCCGGGGCCGGCAAAGATTAACGGCACTCGCGCAGAGGGCTCCCAGAGTGTGTTCTTGCCGCTGATTGCTTTTTCGCCGAGGTGCCAACCGTGGTCACTCCACAGACAGATGATCGTGTTGTCGGCATGGGGTGAGTTTTCGAGAGCTTCCAGGACGCGACCGACTTGGCTATCGACGAAGGAAATGCTGGCGAGGTAGGAACGCACCAAGTTGCGGTGTTGGTTCGCTTCTCGGAGCCAGGACAAACGCGGTTCGGGAAGGCTCCAGTGGATAAACCATGAGAACGGTGGGCAATCGTCGCGATCGTTTTCGAGAATGGTGGGCATGACGAGTGACTCGTCGGGATACATGTCCCACCACTTCTGCGTAACGTGGCACGGGACGTGTGGCAGAAAGAACCCGCATGCCATGAAGAACGGTTTATCGTTGGGCATGTTCGAAAGCGTTTCGGTTGCCCAGTCGGCAACGATGTAGTCACCCTTCTCGGAGTCTTTGTGATCGAAGACACCCCAGTCCATGAGTGGGTGATTGCCTTGCGGTGTCGGCGGGATCAATTTTTGTTTTGGCCGCACCCCGGTGCCGCCGCGTGGTCCCCAGTGATCAAATTCACGGACCTTTGCTTTGGGCGGGTCCTTTCGGATGGAGTGATAGACTTTGCCACCACTGTATGTTTCATAGCCGGCGGCCTTGAAGTACTGCGGCAACGAGACCGCATCATCCCAATCTTCGAGAGTGCGAAACCAGGGCTTCAGACCGTACACGCCCGTCGTCGAAGGGCGACGCGAGAGCATCAAACTCGTTCGTGATGGATTGCACAGCGGAGACTGGCAGTGGGCGTTTGTGAAGACGACGCCGCGTTCGGCGAGCGACGCCATTGCCGGCGTTTTGACTTGAGGGTGGCCGCCCAATGGTTCGACCCAATCGTTGAGGTCATCGATGCAGATCATCAAGACGTTGGGCCGATCGGCTGCAAAAGCGGGGGCGGCGGCCACGATGATGGCGAGAAAGGTGAGGTGTCGAATCATGGCGATCGCGCGGTGTCAGGTTGGGGATGAGAGGGCTTTGGCAGGATACCCGCTTCGTCGTAGCGAAACCATTGATAGGGTGGCGACAGGGCACCATCGGATGCAAATTCAAGATGCACGACGCGTCGATGATCTTGGTTGCCTTCGGTCGAAGACCGACTGCCGTGCAGCAACAGCGGTCGCATCACGAAAACATCGCCTCGCCCGCAATGGATTTCGAGCGGTTCTTCGGTGGTCTCGGATTGTTCGGCGTGCGAGCCCGGGATCACGGTGAGCGGTCCGTTGTCGGCGTGCATCGGGTCGAGGTGCAATCGGAGTGTCAGCATCTGCCCGAGCAACGATTCGTCGGCTTGGACGTGAGGCACACCGGCTTTGTGATTGGGGCGGCAGTAGGGCGCCGGCGGATCGTGGTGAGCCGCGACGGCGATCGCACCGTCGCGGTGGAGTGCGAGGTGCCAAGTTTGCCCGGGAGGTTTATCGAAGAACAGAATCCGAACCAGTCCGAAACGTTCCCCCAAGTGATCCGTCATCAGCTGTCGGACGGAATCGACGTTCACAAGATCCAGCCAGCCGGACCAATGGGCTTGCAAGTTGCGACCGCCCACCAGATTTTGACTTCGCGTGTGGATCGCTCCGGTCCCGTTGCGGCGAAGGATTGCTTCCAAGTCCGTTGCAATGTGCTCGCACTTGAGTGGCTCGAACACATGGCGGAGGATTTGAAAGCCGTCGCGTGCTAAGTTGCTGGTCACTGATTCGCTCAATGGTCGTGTGCAATGTCTTCAAATCCGTACCAGGCTCCCGCCGAAGCCGACGATGAGCCGGAGGAAATCCAGCCGCCGCGTTATCTCGGCAAGCTGCGTGTCCTAGAGGGGAGCCTGGATTGGGACGAAGCGCTCGCACTCGCCAAGTCTTGCAAGCCGATTGACGTGGGAAAGCTCCCTCCCATCGAGACGAAATCGATCAATTGGTTCGGAATCGTTGGCATGTCCGTCTTCATGTTGATGGTTTTTATTGGCATCGAATACATGTCGACACTTGCACCGAGCGGTGGATTCCTTGGCTGGTGGTGTCTGGGTTTGCCAGCCACGTTCGTGATCTTTGTCCTCGTGGTTTCGATGATCTTGGATAAGTCGAACCACTGGAAATCGCTTGATCCTCCGATCGACGGCGATGTGAAGCTGAATCTGAACGAGCTGGGGCTTTCGATCGAGAAAACCGTGCGCGATCAGCGCAGGATCGAGGTCTTTTGTTCTTGGCGCGAAGTTTACGTGACGGAGGGTCTGGATGCTTGGGTTTTCCAAACGGGGACAACGACCCCCGTGGTCGCGGTTGTCGCCAAAGAGTGGGTGAAAGACGAATTCGAGTGTTCCGTTCTCGAGAATTTTTTGCAGACGGTCGCTCGTTGGCGAGCGGTTCAGCCGCCCGTGCCGACGATCAACGACGTACCCGAAGAGGCGAGCGAATCGTTTCCGGACTACCAACGCGGTGCGGTGCGGCTCGAGCACGGTTGGAGAGCTGAACGAAAGGTTCGACGTCAGATAACGCGGGCGATTCGGCGGGATCTCCCAGAATACACCGCTCTGAAGGTGGTTTGGACGCTCCCGAATCTCTTCGGTACCGCCGTGCTCGTTGCGGCCCCGGTTCTGTTGGTGGGCATCCTGACCGCGATTATTTGGTCGATGGTGACGAGCACGATCGATGTTGCTCACGTCGGTTCGATCGGAATCGTGGCCGTGGTCCTCTTGTTGTTTTTCCGTTGGTTGTGGAAGGAGCTACGTAAAGAGGTGTTGGTCACGTGCGCCGTCACGGCGTCGGATTTGTGGTTCGACTATCGATCGGTACTCGTCCGAAATGATCTGAAGTCGTTTCCTTATCGCAAAGAGATCGGCGACACGATTGTGGTGGGGACGCGCAACGGCGACTGCACCATCGTTCTGTCCCGAGGTTTCTTTGCGTCAGAATCCAACTACGAGGAAGCGAATCGACTTTTGAATGTCGCCCGTGACGAGGTGCATCTCGATAGTAGCTCGCCAGAGTCGCACGCGTGAGCCAAGTGTTGCGTGGCTCGGAGAGTCGAGCAGCTTTGCAAGCCACGAAATTCACGCCTCGGAGAGGCGAGCTACTATTGGTGCTACTTCTTATTCTCAGAGAATTTCCAGTATCTGGATTCCTCGGACTGAGATGGTCTGGAACGGAGCGAAACCGAGTCCGGCGCGTGGGGGTGAGCCGCAATCGTTCGCGGTTCTGTGTGCGGGATCGCCGGGAAACAACCCGAATCAGGCGTGGTTTGTACTTGCCGTTCCGGCGTTTGAGCGCTACCAATAAGGCATGTCCCGCCGCAACTCGCGTGAGAATAGTCGACAACGGTTCGCTGAGTATCGGCAAACCGTCAGGGAGCGGAATGCCAGCTCCGAACCGCATCCGTCGGCGCATGGAGTGGATCGAAATCCGAAAAAACTCGGTCCGCGGGATCGTAGTTTCTGGGAACTGCTCGGGGCGTTTTGGCGGTTGGTGAAACCCCACCGCGGGCAAATCGTTTTCGCGCTCGCATTTTTGACGGTCGCGATCGGCCTGCGTTTGATCCCGCCGGTTGGAACTAAGCTCGCCATCGATTGCGTGTTGACGGACCCTGCCAAGCCGCTGCCGAGTTGGTTGGCGGCGATGGAAATTCCCGATGGAAAGATGGCCCGGTTGTGTTGGATTTCGATCGCAGTGATTGCGGTCACGTTGCTCGCCACGGCGGTCCATTTGTTGACGCGGTGGATCGCGACGAAGACGGTCAACAAGACACAGATCACTGTTCGTCGGCGGGTGTTCGAACATGCGATCAAGTTGCCTTTGGATAAGGTCTACGATCTCAAATCAGGGGGCGTCGCGAGTCTGATTCGAGAAGACGCCGGCGGCGTGGCCGAGTTGATCTTTTCGATGCTGTACAACCCCTGGCGTGCGATCGTTCAGTTCATCGGCTCGTTGGTGATTCTGGTGTTCGTCGATTGGAAACTCATGGTCGGCGGGTTGTTGTTGTTGCCTATCGTCTGGGTGACGCACCGCACGTGGATCAATCGGATTCGGCCGCTCTATCGTGACATCCGCAAGCAGCGTCAGAAGATCGATGCCGGCGCGACGGAGACTTTCGGCGGCATTCGTGTCGTGCGTACTTTCTCGCGTTCGCGGAACGAGTCATCACGATTTGTTCGCGAAGGCGGTTTGCTCGTCCGGCAGCAGCTTTTTACTTGGTGGTGGACCCGGATTATCGAGACCATCTGGGAGGTCGTGATCCCACTCGCGTCGACCGGACTGTTGCTCTACGGCGGATACCAAATCATCAACGGAGAGCTGACGCTGGGTGACATGATGATGTTCTTGGTTTACTTGACGATGCTGCTGGACCCACTGGCGACCATCGCTGGAAGTGCCGTCGGTTTTCAAAACAACCTCGCGGGACTGGATCGAATCCTGGACGTGTTGGAGGTCGAGAATGAACTGCCGACCGATCCGAATGCGGTCCACGTCGCCAAAGCAACATCGGCCGGTCGTCTCGAGATGGTCGATGTGTCGTTCCGCTATCCGAACACGGAGTCGGATGTGTTGCAGGGAATCTCGTTGGAGGTTTCGCCGGGCGAGACGGTCGCGTTGGTTGGCCGCAGTGGTGCCGGCAAAACGACGCTGACCAATTTGATCGCCAGGTTCTACGATCCGATCGACGGGAGCATTCGATTGGATGGACGCGACCTGCGTGAAATCGATCTGGAGAGCTATCGCAGTCTCCTGGGGATCGTGGAGCAGGACGTCTTTCTGTTTGACGGAACGATCGCCGAGAACATCGCGTACGCACGTCGCGATTGCAGCATCGAGGAATTGATCGCGGCGTCGTCTGCGGCAGCTGCGCATGAGTTTATCGAGAAGCTCGAAGACGGCTACGACAGCGTGATCGGTGAACGTGGTGTGAAACTCTCGGGCGGGCAACGTCAGCGAATCGCGATCGCCCGTGCGATCTTGGCGGATCCCCGGATTTTGATCCTGGACGAAGCGACCAGTAACCTCGACAGTGAGAGCGAACGACTGATTCAGCACTCGCTGGAGGGGCTCCTTCGGGATCGGACGGCTTTCGTGATCGCACACCGCTTGAGCACGATTCGGGGTGCTGACAAAATTGTGGTGTTGGAAGACGGTCGCGTCGTGGAAGTCGGCACTCATGAACAACTGATGAATGACGATGGACGTTACCGCGAGATGGTCCGGCTGCAAATGACGGAGCCCGAGGCCATGGGAGCCTGACGCTTCTCCCCGATGGACGCTTCGTCCGGTCCACCAATTCTTTCGACGATCCGAACGGATTCAACTATCATCATGCGGCCTGCCATTATCCTGCCAAAAGGACTCACCTCGATGACTCGGTTCACGCTCGCATTCGGATTTGTTCTCGTCAGTTGCGGCTGGAGCCTTGCAGGAGAGTCGGATTGGCCTCAGTGGCGTGGTCCGAATCGCGATGGTCATGCCGCTCCCCAGAGCCTGCTGCAAGAGTGGCCTGATGGTGGGCCGGCCTTGGCATGGAAAGCGGCCGATCTGGGGACCGGTTATTCCGCCGTTTCGGTCGTGGACGACCGCGTGTACACGATGGGAAGTAAGGATGGAAAAAGCCTCGTGATCTGTTTGTCGCTCGACGATGGCAGTGTCGTGTGGCAGACTCCGATCGGACGAGCGGGCAACCAGGATGACTACAACGTTCGGTGGGGTGACGGCCAGCGATGCACGCCAACCGTTGACCGCGGACAGGTATTTGTCATCTCCGACGTCGGTACGGTTGCGTCTCTGGACGCGAGCAACGGGGAGATGAAATGGTCCGTCGAAATGGTGGGCGATTACGGGGGATCGATTCCGATTTGGGGATACAGCGAATCGCCGCTCGTCGATGGGGATCGGGTCGTGGTCACTCCGGGAGAAGCAAACTTTCTTGTCGCGTTTGACAGGAATTCCGGGCAGCGGGTTTGGGGCTCCAAAGGCGTTGACGCGCCTGCCCAATACGTCTCTGTCATGAAAGGCCAGGTGGGGTCTCGATCCTTCTACGTCACGGCAAGCACGACCGGCTTGCTCGCCTTTGACGTCGACGGCGGCGAGAAAGTCTTCGAAGACTCGGCAACGGCGAACAAGACTGCCGTGATTCCGACGCCGGTTCTTGAAAAGGATCTGCTGTACCACACGAGCGCTTACGGCGCGGGCAACACACTTCTACGATTGAGCGAATCGGACGGGCCCACGATCAACGCCAAGTCGGTTTACGCTTTGAAGACCAAGTCGATGGAAAACCATCACGGTGGCGTGGTGTTGGTCGACGGAACTATCTACGGCTTTACCAAATCGAGTGGCGGGAACTGGATGGCCCAAGACTTGGAGTCCGGCGAGACGTTGTGGCAGGAGCGTGTGCGTCCGAACCGAAGCGGCTCGATTTGCTTCGCCGACGGACGGCTGTATTGCTACAACGATAAAGACGGCACGGTCATTTTGGTGGAGCCGAGTCGTGACCAATGGAAGCCGAAAGGCACGCTCAAGCTGCCGGCTCAGACCACCATTCCTCGTGGCAGTGGTGCGATCTGGGCGCATCCCGTTGTGGCGGCGGGCAAGCTGATCATTCGAGATCAGGATTTGATGTACGCCTTCGACATCGCCCGATAGTTCAGCCACGTCACGGAGCCTTGCTCACGTTGCGGGTTACCGGCATGAATCGAAGTCGTCACATTGCATGAGCCAAGGTCACCCGCAGGTTCACACGCTCTTCGATGCAGCGAGAAAGCGTGATGCCGCGACGGTGATCTCCACTCGAGTGCTTTCCAATTTGAGCACGAGGGCGACACTGGACGGCTCGCGCCGTTCCGCTGGAATTTTTGAGCGGCAGGGCGCAAGCCGCTGGTTCGACGTGGGAACAGCGCCCTCCGGTGCGTCAACCGACCTTTTGAATCTTGCAGACAGAAACGTTTACACGCCTCGTCAGCGTAGCACGCTACCGTTGGTAGATCGGCAGGTAGCCGTAGTCGAGTTGCAACATGATTAAGTTGCAGGCTGTGACGTAGACGGGGTGAATCTGGCCTTCCCAGAAACCTTCCATTCGCTGTTGGCTGGCGATGCGGTCGTAGAGTCGTTTCTTGAAGGGCAGCCAGAGTTCTTCGCCTTGACGGTACACGACTTGGCTGTAGTAGAGGTAGGTGTAGTGCCAGTGTCCGAAGGCGCGGGCGCCGTCGTTGATATTGTGAAGTTCGCCTTTGACGTAGTTCCACATCTCTGGCACTTCTTTGCTGTCGTAGTCACCGGCGTTGTACAACGCGGCGAGTGCGGCGGCGGTGATCGCCGGACGGCTGTTGCCTCGTTGACGGCTGCTGTAGCTGATTCCGCCGTCTTTGTTTTTGCATCCGTAGATGTATTTCTTGGCTCGCTCGATGACTTCGGAGCTCACGGGGATACCCGCGTTTCGGCATCCACGCAGGCCCTGGACTTGGGTGATGGTCGTCGAGCCCTCGTCAAAGTCGTTGCCTTCGGCCGCGGAAACGTAGCCCCATCCGCCGGCCGCCGTTTGGGCGTTGCTGCTGAATTCGACGGCGTGGGTGAGCACATCGACGATCTCCTTTCGACGATCGAGCAAGCCTTCCTCCCCGAGCACCTGCGAAAGGAACAGCATGGAAAAGCCGTGTCCGTAGGTGTAGCGTTGGTCGGTGCGCGGGTCGCCGATCAATCCGTTGTCACGGCTTTTACTGATCAGAAAGTCGGCCGTTCGCGCGACTTGCTTGGAGTACGGACCCTGCGTCGTGGTGGAACAGCTACCGATCAACGCGGTCCCGGCCAGCGCCGCGAGCGCCGCCGGGTACACGCGGGTGTTCCAGTGTCCGCGAGACGATTGCCCGTCGCTAAGCCATTTGAGTCCCTTCTGTGCCGAGGCGAGCCAGTTCGCTTCGCGTTCTTCGGCCGCGTCGACGCTCGACGCGAGCATCGGAGCTCCGGCAGCCAGGACCGCGGCACGGCGAAGCCAATCGCGGCGAGAGGATTGGTTGGGTTGCATCTCGGTTCTCCTGGTGCAAAAAGCGCTCGCTCACAGCATATCCGCTCGGCCCGTCACGGCAAAACTCGAATCTTTGAGGGCTTCGTGGAGCCCCGACTTTCGTTGGCAGACGGGGCAAAAAAAGGTGCTTCGCTGGGCTTGGACGATACGTCGGATTTGGCCCAGGCCACATCGGGGGCACGTTTCTTCCGCCCGGTCGTAGACGCGATGGTAGTTTTGATAGCCGCCGGCATTATTGAGTGCGTTGCGGTACGTGCCATCTGAGAGCGTGCTGCCTTCGTGTTCGATGGCTTCCTGAAGAACATGTTGCGTCGCCGAGGCGATCCGTCGCCACTGCGGTTTGGAAAGGCGATCGCAGCGAGTCCGGGGGTCGACGCCGGCGAGAAAGAGTATCTCGGCGGCATAAAGGTTTCCGATACCAGCGACCGCGGTTTGATCGAGTAAGGCGACTTTGACGGCTCGGCGGCTGCTACCCAAGCGATCCATTAGATCGGTGTCCGCGACAACGAGTGCGTCGGGACCGAGACGATCACGAACTCGCTCTTGCAACGCGTCGGCGGAATAGAGTCGGACGGTGCCGAGGCCGCGCCGATCCCAAAACAACAGTTGCTCGAAGTCGCCACCGGAGAGAGAGAGTCGAAGTCGAAGATGTTCCTCGCCGGGAGGATCGCTCAACAGCACCAAGCCCGTCATGCGGGGTTCAATCACGATGGTCTGTTCATCTTCCAAGCAGATCAGCACACGTTTGCCGAGGCGATCAATCGCGGTGACCCGCTTGCCGCGTACACGCGCGTTAAAGGTGCGGATCGCCGGTTCGAATTGGATCGGTTTCCGCTTGCAGGGTGGACGCTCCGCGGAGTCGATTCGTTGTCCGACGATCGGGAGGACGCCCCGCCGCATCGTTTCGACTTCGGGAAGTTCAGGCATTTCGACGCCTTTCATCTACCATTCGAGCAAGCGGCTCCACGTTGTGCCGCTGAACGGCGTTCCGTGTCGCTGAACGGCTGGTACGCTTGACCGGACGATGCGAATCGCGTCGTGTCATGCCGTGACGCGGGCCTCGCAGAAATGCTTCAGGTTTTCGAGTTCTTTTTGAGCCGCCTCGCACTGAGACTTTTTCATCAACCATCCGGTCGACCACAGGATCAACTTAAAAAGACCCTTCCCGCGCACGTCCGCAAATTGAGTCACGCGGGTGTGCCCGTCACGCTCTTCAAATTGGAATTCTGTGTCGATGTCAAAGTATTGCCCCGCCATGTGAATCGCCTGCAGACGCGGAAGTTCGTATGCGGTCACCACTCCGTGGAACACCATTTGCTTGCCGCGTTCCTCGGTCACGGTCCGAAACTTCGAACCGATGACGCCGGGAACATCCTGGACGAGTTCGTCCTTGACAACGATGTCACTCCACTGGGCATGGCATTGCAGGCTGCGTCGAAAACTTCTTCGATCGGGCGGTCGATTTCAATGCTTCCGGTGGCTTTCATCGCGTTTGTTATTGTCGGAAACAGAGCGCGCAGGTGGCTGGCCGCACAAGCAAAATAGACGGCGCTCAGTGATTGTCGACGCTGAAAAATGGGCTCGCAAGGGGCGACGAATCGATGGCTCGGGTGCGACATTCAGTCCATTCGCATGTGCGGTGTGTCCCTCGGAATAGAAATGCACACCCTGGGAAGTGGTGCAGTTTACCCTTGTGGCACGCCAAAGGGGCTCGCAATCGCGGTGTTCATAATAGCGGGTGTCCAATCGTCGATCTGCCGCCTATCGTCCTGCTTTACTCCGGAGACGAGCCACCAAACAACGTGATCGCTCGACAGGGCGTCGCATGTTGCGGAGCTCCACGCCGGTAAGAATATCCTCCTACTACGAACGGCTAAGCAGATGGTTGGGATCGCAAGTTCCGCCCCAGAGTTTGAATGCGAATTTTACGACCGCACCAAAGACGGTGCCGACGAACAGTTCGGCAAGCTGAGCGATAAGGACCTCAAGGGCAAGTGGTACTGCCTCTTCTTCTACCCGCTGGATTTTACGTTCGTCTGTCCAACGGAACTCGTCGCGTTCAACGAGAAGTTGGAAGACTTTGAGGACCGTGATTGCGAGCTGCTCGCGGCAAGCACCGACAGCGTCTATTCGCACAAGGGTTGGTGCGATTCACACGAGGACCTTGCCAAGCTTCGCTATCGCTTGTTGGCGGACACGACGCATTCTCTCGCGGATGCGTTCGGTGTTCTCAAGAGCGATGCGGGTGTGGCGTATCGCGGCATCTACCTCGTCGATCCCAACGGTGATGTTCGCTGGTTCGCTGTTCACGACATGAGCGTCGGTCGCAATGTCGATGAGGTGCTGCGGGTTCTGGACGCCTTGCAGACCGACAAGTTGTGCCCGTGCAATTGGCAGCCTGGTGAGGAAACGCTGAGCTAGTGCTCGCGAGTTTTCTAGCAAGTTCACCGGAAGCGAGTGCCCGTAGGCCATGCTTCCGGTTTGTTCGTTGAACGCGATGACAGGATTCTTAGACCACGATGACACAGACGCAGCAACTTTCTGATGAAGCCGCACGATCATTGGAGCGGCTTCAGGAATCGTTCGGCGTGGACTCGCTTCCTGAGAGTTTTGTGGCGTACGGGCGGAGTCCTGTCTTTCTGAAGGATTTGATGATGAACGCCCGCAAGTACGTTGCGGGCAGCGGCGCGATCGATCAGCGACACCGAACCCTGATCGCCTTGGCCACTGCGCTGCACGCGAAGTCGGAGCCGTGGGTTGAATTGCTGACCAAGTACAGCCAGCAAGTCTCGCTCGACAAACAGGAATTGATCGACGTGAACGCGGTCGCGTCGACCAATTACATGTACAACACGTTCTTCAAGTTTCGTCACCTAAGCGGCACGGACCGCTTCGACGGAATGCCGGTTAGCCTCCGAGCTCACACGTTCACGAACGTTTCGCTCGATGAAGCAACCTGCGAGTTGATCAACATTGCGATCAGCAACCTCAATGCTTGTGAGCCTTGTGTGAGTGGGCATGTGACGAAGGCGAAGCAACTCGGATTGACGGACCAACAGTTGCTCGAGGCCATCCAGTGTGCGGCGACGGTCTACGCGGGCACTCAGTTCTTGGCATTCAACACGATGCTGCGAGCCGAGTTGGACGACGAGTCCTAGTGCTTCGTTCTATTTGAGCTTTTAGGTCGACGCACCGAAGGGCCCTGACCGCTAGAAATTGTTAGCGGAACGGCGCGAGCCGTCCGGTGTCATCCTTATCTTCAATTGGAACAAGGCACTCGGGATGTCGGAAAATTTTTCAGTTGAGGGCGGCAACCACGTCGTTCCAGAGCAGCGGGTTCAACTGAAGCGGTCGTTGTGTCGCGATCCGTTCAAGGACGGTTTGGGGTGATTCCCCGTCCAGTGCCGCGAGCGCGAATGCGGTAACGATCGGCGAGCGCGATTTGCCTGCCGAGCACGCAATGATCGTCGCAAGGTTGTTCCGCATCAACTCTGCCGCTCCCAAGACGGCGGCACGGATGCTGGCCGCTGAGTTGCCACCACCGTCATTGAGCGGATAGCGACAGTGAATGAGCTGTCTGGGCAAGCTCGCCGGTGGCTCCTCGTAGGCGACATCGACCACGGCCTCGATTCCGGCGTCAAATAGTTTGCGTGCATCGCGTATCTCAATCGCGTTTGCGATCCACGTTCGTTTGGGAATCAACTCGAGCATGTCGAAATGGCTGTATGAGTCAGCGGTGCGAGATCAACAATAGACGCGGCCTTCGAGTGGGTAGCGTGCATCATTGGCAACATCGCGGTGCGGGGTTGCCGTGAGACCTTGCCAGCTTCCGACACCGGCAAGGACAGCATCGAGAGCATCGCCGCCCGGGTTGTTCATGATGATGCGGCGGCGGTGCGGCGAGATCTCCACAAACCGAGTGAGCGTTTTCAGAATAGCGCGACGCGTCCGCTTGTGATTTTCTTCGGGCGGTTTGTTGCCAGATTGCTTGTAGTTTTGGTGCGGCAACCCGAGGCGTTTGAGTGTCGAAGACGGGCATGCCTCGACGACCACGGTGTCGGGCTTCTGTCCACTCAACTTCTCGTATTGGAAAGGCAGGACACACACGGCGTCGCCGTTTCGAATCGGAGCTAAAACGTCACGCATGCCGTGGAACGTCTGATAGATGATTCGATAGTGGTAGCAGTCGAAGGGTGTTTGGGTTTCTTTATCGGTCGTGCGGCGAACGTGTTTCGTACCCAATCGATGCTCGGTCGTTTCGACGAGCATACGGCCAAAGTCTTTCGCGTTGCCGTCGTAGGCGGTGACGAGGTCGAGCTGGTGCTCCCAGTCTCCGAGTGCCAACTCGATCGGCAGCCCGAATGGAAAATCGAATCCCCAAAAAGAAGCCTCGCTCTCACGGATTCGCCGCACCAGGAATGCGTTGACGTCCGCGCGAGCCGGCGAGCCGGTGAGACTCTCAAGCGGCGCCAGAGCGGTCAGTTGCAGCTTCGCATCGCCGTTTTCGGGATCCAGCGGCTGGGGTGACGTCAATTCGGCGAGCCACGCATTTCGACCGGACTCCGCTGCCCCGCTAAAGTCGACCCCGAAAACGGTTTGGAACGTCGGAACGTTGAGATGTCGCGATTTCGTCGCGTTGACCAATTGCGCGGGTCCAGTGAAAATCGGTTCTCTGAGGTATCCGTTTCGTCAGCTACGTTGAGCGACCGCACCAAATGAGTATCGCACCGTCACCCGGTTCCGCGTCTTCCTCCGTCCCCGACGATCGCGGACGTTTTGGCGACTTCGGCGGTCGCTTCGTGCCGGAAACCCTGACGCGGGCACTGGATCAACTGTCTGAAGAGTACGAGCGAGCCAAGCGGGACCCGGAATTTCAGCGGGAGCTGGACGGTCTGCTCAAGACCTTTGTCGGCCGCCCGAGTCCGTTTTACCACGCTCGGCGTCTGAGCGAAGCCTGCGGAGGGGCGGAAATCTGGCTCAAACGCGAGGACCTCAACCACACCGGGGCTCACAAGATCAACAACACGCTCGGCCAGGCGTTGTTGACCTTGCGGATGGGCAAGACCCGGGTGATTGCCGAAACGGGGGCCGGTCAACACGGTGTGGCGTCCGCGACCGCTTGCGCGCACTTCGGATTGCCCTGCACCGTCTACATGGGGGCCGAAGATATCCGCCGTCAGAAGCCAAATGTGTTTAGCATGCGACTGATGGGTGCAAACATCAGTTCGGTCGAATCCGGTTCTCGGACGCTACGGGATGCGGTCAACGAGGCAATGCGTGATTGGATGTCATCGGTCGAGAACACGCACTACATCATCGGGAGCGTGATCGGGCCTCACCCGTTTCCAATGATGGTTCGCGACTTTCAGGCGGTGATCGGTCGCGAGACTCGCGATCAGTCGCGTGAGATTTTTGGCAAGTTGCCGGACTGCGTCGTGGCTTGCGTCGGCGGCGGAAGCAATGCTGCCGGAATGTTCTATCCGTTTGTGGAGGATGATGGCGTGCGTTTGGTCGGTGTCGAAGCGGGTGGTCGTGGCAGTCAGCCCGGTGATCACGCCGCGCCGATGTCGTTCGGCTCACCCGGCGTGTTGCACGGCAGTTACAGCTATGTGATGCAAGACGACGACGGCCAGACCTGCGATGTGCATAGCATGAGCGCGGGGCTCGACTATCCCGGTGTCGGTCCCGAGCACAGTTATTGGAAGGACACCGGACGCGTCGACTATATCCAGTGCGGCGATGATGAAGCGATGGACGCCTTTGATAAATTGGCCCGCACCGAGGGGATCATTGCGGCGCTCGAGACCAGTCACGCACTCGCGAAAGCGATGCAACTCGCATCGGAGATGTCGCCGAACGAAAAATTGGTCGTGTGTCTTTCCGGTCGTGGCGACAAGGACGCGATGGAGATCGCGCGGCTCAGGGGCGAATCCTACTGAGCGTTAGAAACGGGAGCGTCGTGTGCTGGAGGCTTTGAACCGAATCGGCGCGGCATCGATGCTCGTCGGTTCTCACGTGGCGATGTTCTTGGACTCATCGTTGCGTATCGAGAAGTCATTGATTGGGACGACATTTGGTCCTGTGTGGAAGGCGTGCCCCGTGCAACGCTTCAGGCGATCGTGAGAAAGGAAGTTAAGATTCCCCTTGAAGATCAAATCGCGATAGATTCCGAACACGGACGCGAAATGCTGAGGGTCCGTCGTGCGGTTTGGCAAAAAATGAGTGGGTCTCAGCGTTTGGAAAAAGGCCTTTCGTCTCACCGAAGACATGCGGGAATTCGCACGCGCCGGACTGCGGAAACGTTATCCTGACGCGAGTGAAGGCGAGATCATGCGAATGGACGCCGATCGCATGTTGGCAATCCATGGGACTTCACGCGAAGAGCTAAAACGCAAGCAACAGGAAGAACGACAACGATGATTCGACTGACTTGGTTGGGGCATGCGAGTTGGCTGATCGAGGATGGCACGCAGAAGATCTTGCTTGACCCGTTTCTGACGGAGAATCCCGCTGCGACAGCCAAGCCCGAGGACTTCGCGGACGCGACACATGTCTTGTTGTCGCACGGACATTTCGATCACGTTGCCGACGCCGCGGAGATCTTGAAGGCTTCTGGTGCCCAGTTGATTGCCATCTACGAGGTCGCCCAGTGGTTCGGCAAGCATCACGGGGTGACCAACGCCGTGGGAATGAACTTGGGTGGCAAGGTTGCGATCGGCGACGGTTCAGCAAAAATGACCCCGGCGGTGCACAGCAGCAGTTTGCCGGATGGATCGTATGCCGGCGCGGCGGCAGGTTTTGTGCTCTCGCTCGGCGGTTGTCGCGTTTACTTTGCATGCGATACCGCTTACTTCTCCGACATGGCCTGGTACGCCAAAGGCGTTGACGTCGCCGTTTTGCCGATCGGGGATCTGTTCACGATGGGCGTCGAGGACAGCATCGAAGCGATTCAGTTGATCGGGCCGAAGATCGTGCTGCCGACTCACTACGGAACTTGGCCGCCGATCGAGCAGGACGCCGCGGCATGGGCAGAAAAGGTACAAGCGGAGACGGGTGCGAGGGCTGAGGTGCTTTCCGTCGGTCAGCCGTTTGAGATTTGATGCGGAAGTCACGCGATGCCGCTTACGCAGCAGACCGCATTTTTTGAACGAAGTTGAGCACCTCGGCGACGGCCTGATACAGCTCGAAGGGAATCGTTTTCCCGATTTCGACGTTTGCGTAAAGGAACCTCGCGACCGGTTTCCGCTCGACCACGGCGACGCCGTTTTCTTTGGCGATTTCGATGATCTTGCGTGCAAGGTGGTCCGCCCCTTTCGCGATCACAACGGGGGCGGGCATGGATTCGGGGTCATATTGTAGAGCGACCGCGTAGTGCGTCGGGTTGGTGATGACAACGCTGGCTTGGGGGACATCGGCAAGCATTCGTTTGCGTCCCATTTCCGCTTGGATGCGACGGACGCGTGCGCGGACGAGCGGGTCCCCTTCGGATTCTTTGTTCTCGTCTTTGATGTCTTTCAGGCTCATCTTCATGTCTTGCGCGTGTTTCCAACGTTGGTACGCAAAGTCGACGACCCCGACGATCGCGATCATGATTGCGATGGCGAGTGCGGCGTAGAGCAGGATGTCGGACATGAGCAGCATCAGTTCCGGGTAGCTTCCGAAACTTGCATTCGCGATTTGTTCGAGGCGTGACCGTGAAACGAGGTAAACAATCAAAAGCAAAATCGTGGCCTTGATGACCGCGAGCGCGCCGCGAACGACGCTTCGACTCGAGAAGATGCGTTTGATTCCACTGTTGGGGTCCAGCTTATTGAATTTCAGTTCAAGCGGTTTGAGGCTCACGTTGAAATTCGTTTGCAACAGTCCGCACGCGGCGGCAACCAGTCCGATCGCGACAATGAAACCTCCGACCACGAAACCGATGCGGAGAACATCGGAGATCAACGCCGGAATTAGCTGCTGTGGTTCGACGATCATCGGCTCGAAGAGTGTCAGCCGCAATGAAATCGTTTTGCCGAGAGTGCCGAAAAAGAGCACGCCGAATCCCCAGAACAGCAGAACTCCGACGGACAACATGACACCGCTGAGCAGTTCGGCGCTGAACGCGAGTTGACCCTCCTGCCGCGCCTTGTTCAGCCGCTGCGGGGTTGCGTTCTCGGTCCTCTGATCTTGATCTTGTTGCTCCGCCACCGGAGGTCCTTGCTCCGACTAGACGAGGTTGCTGATCAGGTCTTCGATGTGTTGCTGGACACGATAGAGATAGGTCTCCATCGCACCGAAGATGACGGGTGAGAAGAGAAACAAACAAAAAATGCCGAGTCCGGATCGGATCGACATTCCGACCGAGAACAAGTTGAGCGACGGAGCGGCTCGATTGAGAAAGGCGAGGATGAGCGAAACGAGCATTAGCAAAATCATCAGCGGTGCCGTGATCAGCAAACCGTAGTCGCAGACCCGCGTCAGCAGGGTCACCAAGGATTCGGTCGGTAGTTCGGTGACACTCAATCCGGCGTTCAACTGCTCAAACGAGTAGTGGAGCGCGAGGATGAGGAAATGATGCAAGTTGATGCTGAAGAACAGCAGGATGGCGAAGGTCTCAAACAGGCGGGTCACAAGGGTCGAGCTGTCTTGGCTGCCGGGGTCGCTAATCGATGCCAGTGAGAGCCCGAGTTCTTGGCCGACGTAGGCTCCGGCGACTTTCGCGGGGTAAAAGAAGGTCGCCATCGCGGTTCCGAGGACGATCCCGGCAACGATTTCCTTTGCAAGCAGCAGGATCGCCGTCCAGGTATTTGCACCGTGAAGAGATTCTGCGGTTTGCGTTTCGACCTCGGAAAACCAGAACACCGTCAATGCGGCGGAGAGGCCGACTTTGACCAGGGTTGGGAGCTGTCGACGAGAGAACAACGGAAAGACCGCGACGAACACCGAGACCCGCGTGAGCACAAGCATGAACACGATGAGTTGTCCTTGCGTGATCACTTCACCATCTCAACCATCTGTGTGAACACGTCCGTCGTGTAGGTCTGCAGTGTTTGCAGGTACCAATCGGAGAGCCAGATGAGTAAGAACACGACCGCGACGATCCGTGGTGCGAAAGAGAGAGTTTGCTCCTGAACGCTGGTGACCGTTTGGCCGATGCTGATCACCAAGCCGACGACGAGGCTGACCACGACGACGGGTGCGGTGAGCAGCAACGCCATCGAGAAGAACTCGCGGCCCATCGATCCGGCATCCAGTATGTCCATCTTCCGTGACTCCGTTCTCGTGATGGTTGGTGTCGCGTTTGCGAACAAGTCAATGGCGTTCCGCCCGGCCCCGGCTAGTTGGTTCGAGGTTTGACTTTGAGCGCGTCGATCAATTGGTCCACCAAAACGGGGTCACTCATGACGCCGAGGACTTTGGACTTTTGTCGATCCGGTAGTTTTTGCAGCAGCGACGCGGCGAATTCGAGTTTCCCGTTGTTCGCAAATTCCTTCAGGTAGTCAGCCGCTTGTTCGGGCTGCAGATTGGCGAACCACTTGCTAATCGTGCTGACTTTGTCGTCGAACTCCTGTTGCTTGGAGGCTTCGTCGGTACCGGTGCTTTTTTCAAGCTTGGTGAGCTCCGATGTCTTGGCATCCAACGCATCGAGTTTGGCTTGGACGTCGGTGCTAAGCTTGCTCAGCATCTCGATCTTTGCGTCAATCCCATCGGTGAACGCACGGAGTTCGTCCTGTTCCGTTGCGAGATCTTCGAACAAGAGCTTGACCCGTTGTTCCTTTTTTGCGACGCGTGCCTCGCGTTGGGCGAGTTGTTGCTCCATTTTCTTGATGGAGTCGCTCATTTGAAGGACCGCTTCGACCGTCACGGCGCTGTCGGGACGAAGCGACACGGGCATGGTCTTGACCGTCGGCGGCCCGGATTCTGCAGGGTCGGAGGACTCCGCGATGGTGTCGGTTTGTTCGATTGCGTCGTCGGTCGGTTCTTCATCCGAAGATCGCATTTGCGACGTCGCAAAGAACGAAATGCCGAACAAGATCGCGCAGGTGAGCATCGTGGTGATGACTGATTTCATCCTAGTTCACCGTTTGTTTGCTGAGGAATCGATCATCGGCTTCCTGATGCTGGGTCTGTTCGTCCGCAGCATGGACTTCTTCTTCGAGTCGTTCGAGCAGTAGATCCCAGCCCCGCACTTTGGCACGCTGCTGGATCATTCGGTCATGCATCTGTTCTCGCTCCTCGGTGTCGCGTTGGATCGCCTCCGCGATTTGCAGCGAGACTCGATGCAGGTGGTCCGTCCAAACGCCCGTTTGATTTCGAGTGACAACGGCTTCGCCCGATCCGTTGAACGAGTCGTCGATCTCGCGATGGATCTGCGACAACTGGTTGGACAATTGATTGAGCCGTTGCTCGATGGTCCCGAGTTCGACGGCGAGTTGATTGAGCTTTCCGTCGTCGATCTCTCGAAGTCGGCGGAGCTTGATGATTCGTCGGCGTGTCTTTTGCATTAGGCAGCCTCGATTTCTCGGTTGAGGTCGGCGAGGTGTCTGAGGGTCGTTGGAAAGTCGCAGGTCGCATCGAGCGGCTGTTGCAGAAATCGGGTGACCGACGGGAACTTTTCAACCGCGCGGTCCGACTCTGGAACCGTTCCCTTCTTGTAGGCTCCGATTTGCAACAGGTCCTCGACTTCGCTGTACTTGGCGATGACCGATCGAGCCAGTGTGACGCTGCGTTTCTGCTCCTCCGAAGTGACTTCGTTGAAGAGCCGGCTCGCGCTGTTGAGGATATTGATCGCCGGAAAGTGCCCCTGCTGGGCGAGTTTGCGGTCGAGCACGATGTGTCCGTCGAGAATGGATCGCGCCGAGTCGGCCACGGGATCGTTCAGGTCATCGCCGTCGACCAAGATGGTCAACAGCCCCGTGATGGAACCGGTTTGACTGGTCCCGAGTTGTTCCAATAGCCGCGCCATCTTTTGAAACACGCTCGGCGTGTAGCCTCGTGAGGTCGGTGGTTCGCCGAGCAACAGTCCGAGTTCACGTTGAGCGTGAGCCAGCCGCGTCAGGCTATCGACCATCAACAACACGTTTTGACCCTTGGCGCGAAACCAGTTCGCGAGCACCACGGCGGTTTCGCTGGCGCGGATCCGCGCCAGCGGCGGCTGATCCGAGGTGGAGACGATCACAATGGATCGTCGAAGTCCCTCGGGGCCGAGGTTGTTTTCGATGAAGGGGCGGACTTCGCGGCCGCGTTCACCGATCATCGCAACGATGTTCACGTCGGATTCGGCGTGCCGTGCGATTTCACCGAGCAGCGTGCTCTTGCCGACACCGCTTCCCGCGAACAGCCCGACGCGTTGACCTCTGCCGAGTGTCAGCATGCCATCGATGGCGCGAATTCCAGTGACGAAGGGTTTTTCGATGTGGGGGCGAGTCAGCGGATCGGGGGCTTCGAGTTGGAGTTCGAGGTGCTCGTCACAACGAAGCTCACCGCGTCCGTCGATGGGCTGGCACATTGCATCGATGGTTCGTCCCAGCATTCCAAAGCCGGCGGGGATGCTCATTCGCGACTGCAACGCTAAGACGCGATCGCCGCGGCGAAAGTCATTGGCGGAATCGAACGGCATGACTTGCACGGTGTCATCGTCGAACCCGATCACTTCGGCGAGCACACTTGTTCCCTGGCTGGTGAAGATCTTCACCATTTCGCCCAGCCCCGCGTCGACTCGCGCGTTGACGCGGCCGCTGACGCTCGCCAGGCGACCGAGCTTGCGAATCCAGGTGCTCGGTGGGATTTCCAGATGGAACGGGTTCATCGGTGCCACATTTTCCGGGGGGAGGTTCCGCCCGCGAGCGCACGTGTCGCCACGCGAGCTCACCGGTCGTGGCTACTTTATCGGTTAGGCGAAACCGGCATCTTGATAGGGACCCCTCCCGGAGAGCCACTCTGGCGTGAGGGTTTCCCCTCACCGAGCGGCACGTGCGGGCGTCGATCTTCCGTCCGCGCACAAAAAAACGGCGTGGCGATGAAGCTCGCCGCGCCGTTTCACGATGGTGGCAATGGAGGCTGTCGGTAGCCTATTTCTTGGCGAGTTCGTCTTCGATCGCTTGGACCAGTTTGGCGTCGCTCGGCTTGGTCGGCGGTGCGAATCGGTTGATGAGGTTTCCTTCGCGGTCGACCAGGAACTTCTCAAAGTTCCAGGAGATCCTGCCCTTGCCGGCGGGTTCGACATCTTTGCTCGTCAGATACTTGTAGATCGGTGTGGCGCCATCGCCGTTGACCTCGATCTTGCTGAACATCGGGAAGGAGACGCCGTAATTGGTGCTGCAGAAGGTTTTGATCTGAGCGTTGGTGCCGGGTTCCTGTGAGCCGAATTGGTTGCAGGGGAAGCCGAGGACGACGAAGCCTTTGTCCTTGTACTTCTAGTAGAGCGATTCGAGACCGGCATAGTGATCGGTCAGCCCGCACCGGCTGGCGGTGTTGACGATGAGGACGACGTTTCCTTCGTAGTCTTCGAGGTCGACCTCTTTTCCATCAATGTCGTCGACTTTGAAGTTGAGGGCGCATTCGTGATCGCCGTTGTCTTTTTCGTCTGCGGCGGCCATGGTGGTGAATGCTCCGAGCAGCAGGAGGGCAGAAAGGAGACGCATTGGGTATCTCTCTGATTGGGAATGTGGGAATCGCGCTCGCTGGCGCGACTGCGTAAGTCTTGAGGGAAGGCAAGCCGGATCCTGACCGAAGTCGCGCTTCGGGGCAATCGGTGGACCGAAAGCCTTATGTGGCAACAATTTTCGACTTCTGAGGCGAGTCTACCGGGGGTGACAGTGGCAGCGAGAGACCGAGCGGATTACGTTTTCATTTCCGCTGAGCGTCCGCGCTGGACCTTGACCGACTCCGCGTAGATCGGCAGCATTCTGGATTCCCCTCCCTCCCAACTTCTCCTCATGATAGGCGACGCTTATGAGCAATTCGAATGATCCTTCCGCACTGAACTACGCTGCGGCGCCGAATGCCCAGCGACTGCTTTGGGCGGGATTCATCGCGATCCTCGCGGCAGGTGTTGGATTCTCTGTGCGTGGTGCGAGCGTGCTGGCCGCGTGGTCGGAGTCGTTTGGATTCACGCAAACGGTATTGGGGGGCATCACCGGCGGCGGCTTGGTGGGCTTTGGCATCGTCATCATCATCTCGAGTTTCCTCGCCGAAGCGGTGGGCTACTCGCGATTGATGTACATGGCTTTTGGCGTTCACTTCCTGTCTGCCGTCGTGACGCTTGCGGCACCCGCCGTTTTCGCCGCAGCGGGCAAGGACGCGACCTATTGGACGTTGTTCGTTGGGATGTTCCTGTTTGCAATCGGCAACGGCATCTGCGAAGCGGTCGTCAATCCACTGACTGCTACGTTGTTTCCCAACAACAAGACCCACTACCTCAACATCCTTCATGCGGGATGGCCTGCCGGCCTCATTCTCGGCGGTGTTGCGGCTATCTACATGGCCGACACGGTTTCGTGGCAGATTCAAATCAGCTTGTTCTTGATTCCCGTTTTGATCTACGGTTTTATGATCTTTGGTCAAACGATGCCAAAGACGGAGGCTGCAGAAGCAGGGGTTTCGGTGGGCGAGATTCTCAAACAGCTCGCCGCACCGTTGCTTTTGTTTTTGCTGCTCGTGCACGCAATGGTCGGTTACGTCGAACTGGGAACGGACTCTTGGATCGCCCGCATCACAGGGTCAATCCTCGATGAAACGACCGGGCGCTGGTTGTTTGTCTACACATCGGCTTTGATGTTCATCTTGCGATTTGTCGCCGGTCCGATCGTGCACAAGATCTCGCCTCTCGGGCTGCTGTTTGCGAGTGCCATCCTGGCGACGATCGGTTTGTACGTGCTAGGAGGTGTTGGAACGACCGTTGCGGCTTTGATCGCGCTGACGATCTACGGGCTTGGCAAGACATTCTTCTGGCCGACGATGTTGGCAGTTGTTTCAGAGCGTTTTCCGAAGGGAGGTGCCGTCACGCTTGGAATGGTTGGTGGCGTCGGCATGCTTTCAGCCGGATTGCTGGGTGGGCCCGGAATCGGGTTCAAGCAGGATAAGTTCGCATCGGAAAAGCTTCAGGAACTGTCACCCGAGGCGTATGATCGGTACAAGGCGGGGAGTCCCAACAGCTTCCTGGTCTTCGAAGCCAACGGTCTGGATGGGCAAAAAATTGGGACGCTTGCGGACGGTGGCAAGGGCCTCGCGAGCGAACTTGAGATTCTCGAGGCTAACGACGAGACGAACGAGAATCTCACGAAGTTGAATGATTGGTGGGAGGCAGACGCACAAGCGAATGCCGAGTCGGATTTGAAACCTGTGAACGAGGCGACTCTTCACGGTAGCCGGATGGCTCTCAAGTTGACGGCGATCGTTCCAGCAGTCATGGCCGTTTGCTACCTGCTTCTTATCGGCTACTTCCAGACCATCGGTGGCTACAAGGCACTGACGGTCGAAGACGTCGATGGCGGTTCGTCTGGGGAAGGTGGCGAAGAATAACTCGCCAAACCTTTCAAAATTCCTTGGAAAGCCAGCATTCGGTCAAACGGATGCTGGCTTTTTCTTTGCCGAACCTGCCCTGAGCAATTCCGTCAGGAGAGTCTAGAATCTCCGCGAACGATTTGCTTTCTCCCCGAATACAAAGAACCCGTGTTACGCACCCACACCTGCGGTGAACTCCGCAAAGACAACGTCGGCCAGGAAGTCACGCTCTGCGGTTGGGTCGAGAATAAACGCGACCATGGCGGCGCCGTGTTCATTGACTTGAGGGACCGCTACGGGCTGACGCAGGTCGTCATCGGACCGCCCGAAGCCGACCAGAAGTTGATCGACGATGCCGGACGCATTCCCGCCGAAAGCGTCATTCTGGTTCGTGGCAAGGTCGCCGATCGACTTGAGGGCAAGATCAACGAAAAGATGGTGACCGGCGAGATTGAAGTCCGCTGCCCGGTGCTGGAAGTTCTCAACACTTGCGAGACGCCCCCCTTCACCCCGAGCCAACCCGATCTGCCCGGCGAAGACTTGCGGCTCAAGTATCGTTTTCTCGATTTGCGTCGCGGCGAGATGCAGCGGGCGATGTTCTTGCGCAGCAAGATCCTCAAAACAATGCGTGACTACTTCGACGAACATGACTTCATCGACGTCGAAACTCCGATCCTCGGACGCAGCACGCCTGAAGGTGCACGCGACTACCTCGTGCCAAGTCGTGTCCATGCAGGTGATTTCTACGCACTCCCCCAATCGCCACAGCTTTACAAGCAGATTTTGATGGTCGCGGGATTTGACCGCTACGTCCAAGTCGCAAAGTGCTTTCGCGACGAAGACCTACGAGCCGACCGCCAGCCCGAGTTCACGCAACTCGACTTGGAGATGTCATTCGTTGACGCGGATGACATCATGAACCTGATCGATGGATTAGTGGCCCGCACGGCCAAGGAGGTTTTGGGCAAAGAGGTGCAATTGCCGCTGCCCAAAATGACCTACGAAGAAGCGATGCGGCGCTTCGGGCACGACGCTCCCGACCTTCGATTCGGAATGGAGATCAACGACGTTACTTCGGTCGCCAAAAAGACCGAGTTCCGAGTCTTCCGCGGAACCGCCGACGCCGGCAACTTCGTTCGCGGAATTCGTGTCGAGCAGGCAGCCGAGAAATACTCTCGTCGGCAAATCGATGAACTCACCGAGTTCGTCAAAGAGTATGGCGCGAAGGGACTTGCTTGGTTCCGCGTCGAGGAGGACGGTTCGCTTTGGAGTCCGATCGCGAAGAACTTTGACGAGGCTCATCTTGCCGAAATCAAATCACTGATGGGCGGCGAGCCGGGTGACTTGCTAATGTTCTTGGCCGACACCTGGGAGGTGACGTGCAAAGGCCTCTACGGCCTGCGTAAGCGATTGGGCGCCGAATTGAAACTTTACGATCCCGATGCGCTGCACTGCAGTTGGGTCACCGAGTTTCCGATGTTCGAACGCGACGAAGAATCGGGGCGATGGGTCGCCATGCACCACCCGTTTACCGCGCCGTTGGCGAGTGATTTGGAAAAGCTCGAATCGGCACCCGAGTCCTGTCATGCCCAGGCCTACGACCTGGTCATCAACGGCAGCGAAGCAGGGGGCGGCACCATCCGGATTCACGATCAAGCGACCCAATCGAAGGTCTTTGAATTGCTCGGGATCGACGAAGCCACGGCCGAAGGTCGTTTCGGGTTCCTGCTCAACGCACTGCGCTACGGAGCCCCGCCGCACGGCGGGATCGCGTTGGGGGTCGATCGGTGGGTCATGCTCTTCGCAGGGTTGGAGAACATCCGAGAGGTCATTGCGTTTCCCAAGACGCAGAAGGCGTCGGATTTGATGACCGAAGCTCCCGGGGAAGTCGACAGCCAGCAGTTGGCTGAATTACATTTGAAATCGCTCGCGAAGAAACCGGAGTCGGCGGACGCCTCGTGAGTCATCGGGGCTGCTCGCCGACCGTGGACGAAATTCAAACTTCTTTGAGGTGATGGGATGAAAAGGCGGGAAGCGATCCAAGCAGTAGCGGCGATGGGTACCATTGGTGTACTCGGCAGCCACGCCGCCGGTGCGGATGATTCGGCGGCATCCACCCCGTGGATTCGCAAGACGTTGAAGATCGGCATGATCAACGTCAAAGGCACACTCGCGGAGAAATTCGCGGCGGCGAAAGAAGCCGGTTTTGAAGGCGTCGAGGTCAACGTCCCCGGGATCAACGCCGAAGAGGTTCGTACAGCGGCAGAAGAAGCGGGCATCATTGTGGATGGCAGCGTGATCAATTCACACTGGAACATTCGCCACACCGATCCCGCCGCCGCCGTCCGTTCCAAAGCGCTCGATGATCTGAAGCGTGGGCTCGAAGAAACGGCGGCAGCGGGCGGTCACTCGGCGCTGCTCGTTGCGGGCCATGGCAAGGACGGCGAGGCGGATGTGGTGCTGAAGCGTTCGATCGAGAACATCAAGCTCGCACTTCCGACGGCCGAGAAAACCAAGGTGCCGATCCTGATCGAGAACGTCTGGAATCACTTCCTGTACGACCATGGCGGTGGGCAAGATCAGAGCGCGCAACCGCTCGCCGACTTCATTGACGCATTCGATTCCCCGTGGGTGGGCGTTCAGTTCGATCTCGGCAACCATTGGAAATACGGCGACATCGCCGAGTGGATTCGCACGCTCGGTCCGCGGATCAAGAAGCTCGACATCAAAGGCTTTTCCCGCAAGACCAATCGTTTTACGAAGATCACTGAGGGCGATGTCGACTGGGCGGGTATCGAAGCCGCGCTCCGCGAAGTCGGCTTCAAGGGGTGGTGTGCGGCCGAGGTCGGCGGTGGCGATCTTAACCGGCTCAAGGAAATTGCATCGAACATGGAAGCCGCCCTGCACTGCACGGTGAATGCATGAGCGAAGGTGACCGAGAGGCTTCCAGCATTCACGTCTCGGTCATGCCCGATGAGGTTGCGGAGTGGGTCAGCGGTTGCGACCCCCGCGTGGTCATCGATGGAACCTATGGCGGCGGAGGCCACTCGCGGCGGTTCTTGGAAATCGTTCCAAGTGATGGGATCGTGATCGGAATCGATCGTGATCCCCAAGTCTCCAGTCGAGTCGATTCCGAAGATCACGACCCGCGATTGAGCGTCTTTCTCGGTAGCTACGAGCAAGCCGACCGCGCGATGCAACACTGTGGGGTCGAACAAGCAGATGCCCTGGTTCTGGACCTTGGTCTTTCGAGCGACCAGTTGGCTGATCGGAACCGCGGATTCAGTTTTCAAGACGATGCCCCGTTGGATTTGCGGTTTGATCCCGAGATGGGAATTCCAGCCAGCGAGTGGCTCGCGCGAAAAACGGAAAAGGAAATTGCCGACGCGATTTACGCGTTCGGTGAAGAGCGTTACAGCCGGCGGATCGCGCGGGTGATTGTTGAAAGGGCAAGGGAACGTACCCCGGTGAATACGGTCAACCACCTCGTCGAAATTTGCCGCCGCTGCGTGCCACGGTCAAAGAATCATGACATTCATCCCGCGACGCGGACGTTCCAAGCGCTGCGGATTGCCGTGAACGATGAACTCGAGATCCTGACCCGTACGCTCAGACAGGCTCCCGAGTGGTTACGTGTGGGAGGTCGGATTGCGGTGATCAGCTTTCATTCTCTCGAGGATCGCATCACCAAGAACGCGTTTCGCGATGACGAACGTTTAAGCGTTCTGACTCGAAAGCCGCTCATACCGACGACCGCTGAGACGGAACGAAATCGGCGTGCCCGGAGTGCCAAGTTGAGGGTGGCTGAACGCGTTTGAATCAACACGCATTGAGCTGCGAGCGTTCGCGACCGGGCACATCATGTACCCGGCCCGTGAGGTTTTCGGAGACGGCAGTAAGCGGAGGAAATCCAAGCCATCAACGATGTCAGCCCGTGGCCGCAAGCTGACCGCGACAACCTCACACAAGGCGAACTCGCGGAGAAGTTGATCGAAAAACGAGACGCCGGCACCCTCGCCCAAGGGTTGGTGCAAATCTTTAGATAGCAATGACTTACGAGCGAGGTGTCCGGAGCAGCCGCCCGCATGTAGCTGGCGAAATCTCCGTCATCGACAGCGTTAGGTTACGCGGTCGGCAGGCTCGGTCAACCGCAGATTTTTCAGATTTGGGGCTGCGTCCCCGCCCCGTCCGCTTTAACTCGTTCAGCCCCGTGAGGTTAAGATCGGAGGACCGATTCGGGGACTTTTTTTGGCGATTCTCAGCCGGGATCCGGCTCCGGAAAGAAGGGCTAACTGGGGATCCACCGGACGAGGTTGTGGGAAACCTGTCAGTCCTTTGCCACCATTGAAGCGGCTTCTAATCTCGCTTGATCCACGGGTTGTCAATGTCGCTGATTTTCACCTCTTCGGTGATGAATTTCACGACCTCGGGAATGACCTTCTTTGAACGTTTGATCAGGTCGGGGCCGCCGAGTGGTTCCGCGACCGCGAGCAGTTCCAGCCCCTCGGGATCGAGCCCACCTGCCAGCTTGCGTTTGTTGACGCCGATCCGCTTGTGGATCCGTTCCCCGTCATTTTCTTCCGAGGAGCCTTTACCGTAGATGACCATCGTGGGCAGAGCGGCAATGTTCCGATCCTGCAACAGGCTTTCGATCGGGATCCCCTTCAGCTGACGTTTGGGGCTGACAAAGACAAGCGCCTTCACATCGTGTCCTTGCTTGCGGCTCCCGATATTGGGGAACTGCCAATCGGTCTGAGCCCAAGCCGTCGCAAGCACGCTACCGTCTCGGACGCCGACCACAACGAGTGCGTTCAGGTTGAGCCGCTCTTCGTTGTTTTCTTTGATGAGCCAACGCTTCGCCGCTTCGATGTCGTATCGGACGATCGTTTCGATGTCACGTTTTCGCATCGTTTGCAGGTTCAATTGTTTCTTCCTGCCGCTGCCATCGACGATTTCACGGGACCCACCGTGGCCTCGGTAGTCGAAAGCCAGAACCGCGCAGCCGGCATCTCGTAACGCCAAGCAAAGCGGACCGTAACCGTTCTTTTGCCCTTTCCACTCATGAACGAGCAGCACGGGGATCGCTTCTTTGCCCTTGTTGGAACCGAAGTAGTAACCGCTGAGTTCGTTACCGTCCTTGGTGGGAATCATGACGGGACGAGGTTCTGGCGGCGGTTCGAGCCGCTTCTTCTGAGCGGTCGCAGGTTGGGCGACCGTCAGGGTGAACAGAAAAACGAGCAAGAGCGGAGAAGCGAGTCGGGACCGCATCCGAGAACTCCAAAAGACGAGCGGCAAGTGGTGCACCCTTATTATGTACCAACGAAAGGCTGTCGCCAAATTTTCGTTGGGCTTCCTGGCCGGAGTCCGGGCAGTTTTACGGCAAAAAATACGGATCGAGGAACCTTTGATGGGTGCCGCCGTGCGTGACACTCCGCTTGGAGGACTGCGTGTTTGCAGTCGATTCGCCGCCATTGCTGAATCCAGGCATTCGCATGCGGTGGGCGAGGGCGAGTGCCCTGTTCCGATTGAACAGTGGGTGACAGCGGACGGCTCGCGCCGGCTCGCGCCGTTCCGCTAATAATGCTAGCGGCGCAAGCCCTCGGGTGCTTCAACCCGAAAAACCGAATTGGAACGAAGCACCTAGTCCTGCAGCAGCTTGAGAAACGCTCGCATCCAAGCGGGGTGCGCCGGCCAAGCGGGGGCCGTGACGAGGTTTCCCTGTGTGTGGGCGCTGTCCATCGTTGCCGCAGGTTTCACGTACTGGCCACCCCCCGCGGTGACTTCGAATTGAACGGCGGGATAGCAGCTGCACTCTCGCTCTTGAAGGACACCCGCAGCGGCAAGTATCTGCGGACCATGACAGATCGCGGCGATCGGCTTCTTTGCGGCGTCGAACCCGCGTACCAAATCCAACACGCTCTCGTTCAACCGGAGATATTCGGGGGCTCGGCCTCCGGGGATCACCAACGCGTCGAAGTCGCCCGCGCTGCAATCGGAGAAGTCACCCGTGATCGCGAAACGGTGGCCAGGCTTTTCGCTGTAGGTTTGATCGCCCTCAAAGTCGTGGATCGCGGTGGCGACGGAGTCGCCCGGTTGCTTGTCCGGACAAACGGTAACGACATCGTGTTCAAGCGTTTGCAGAATCTGAAGCGGGACCATCGCTTCGTAGTCTTCGACGTAGTCACCTACAATCATCAAAATCCGCTTAGCCATTGTTGGCAATCCAATGTGAGTTCGAGCACGCCCGCAAACGCGTCGCTATTTTGGCGTGCTTTCGAATGCAAAACCAGCCGGCTAATACCATCCTAAACTCGCTCAAGTGCCTTGCTGTTTTTGGGAGCGTCTGATGAGAATCCTGTTCGCCTGCTTGTTGGTATGCGCTGTAGCCATGTCTTCGGAGGCAAAGTCTCCGACCGGTTGGAGCCCGATCGTTTTGCCGACGGGCGCGTATCGTGATTGCATTAAGGCGACTCCTATCGAGCAGCGCCCCGGGCGGTTGCTCCATGTTTATGGCAACACGGTTCGGATGATTGACCAGTTCACGACGCTTCGCGCCGCAAAGCCGATTCGTCAGATCTTCCTGGGCACGACGTGCTTGCGATGCGAGTTTGTTTCACGTTGATCGCGTGAAACACCCGCTCCATGCGGAGACGTCTCTTTCGCGTGACGCGTGTCATTTGATATCAGCGGATCATGAAAGTGATCCGCCTTCACGATCGGTCTTCGAAGCCCAGCGACCGCGCTGGGGACGATCACGCGAGGACTTCCTCGCAAAGGACGTTCGGGGTGGGTAACGGTGCAGCCGATGTACCACACCGACCATCACTCGCCGGATTGGATCGGGTTCGGGCGACCGCCGCACTCGGCGTCGTCTTACTTCATGCGTGCGTTCCCTATCTGAGCAATCCGATGCCGGGTTTGATCTGGCCGGTCAAAGATGCAGCCAGCGCGACCGTTGACTGGCTGTTTTGGGGCATCGAAGTTTTCATCATGCCCGTCTTTCTGGTCTTGGCCGGATACCTGCTCTATCGATCCAGTTTGCGGCAATCCGAAGAAGCGTTGCTACGTTCGCGGGCCAAACGCCTGCTCGTGCCGCTCGGTTTTGGACTCGTCGTGATTCTTCCCATCGACCTCTATCTGTGGACTTTGGGGCTCGTAATCGAGGGGGCTGTTCCGGCTGTGAAACTCAAGAGCTTCAAGTTCGAGTCTCCCATCGGAGATGCGATTTGGGGTACAGCGCATCTGTGGTTTCTCAGCTACGTGTTCTCGTACGTCGCAGTGTTCGCTGCATTGCTCCGTTGCAAAAAGCGTTCAATTCGTTTCGGCATCGCTTTGCGGTCCGTCACGAAGCCGCGGGTGGTCCTTCCCGTCTTGTTCGGTGTCGCGGTTGGTGCGGTTTTCGTTTCGCCCGAAGTCGTTTGGGGATTTCAGCACGGCTTTCTTCCGTACCCGTCCAAATGGTGTTACTGCGCCGCGTTTTTCGCAGCCGGCTGGTTTCTCGGCAGCTGGGATCGCGAACTGGTTTGGTTAAAGACGTATGCATTCCGAACGGCAGCGCTCGGCGTTCTGTTCCTAGTCGCCGCCATCGCTCTCGGTCGATGGCATTTACAACAAGGCGGTGGGGCAAGTGAGTTACTCGTGCTCGCTGTTGTGACGACGACCGCTGCTATCTCGACCACGCTCGGTGTTCTCGGTTTCGCGGTTCGTTCCGATGCCCCTGTTGGTCGAAGCACTCGGTATTTAGCGGCTGCATCGTTTTGGATTTACCTCGTGCATCATCCAGTCGTCGGGCTGACCCACATCGACCTCAAGTGGTTGCTGCCTGAAGCCGCTCCGATCGTCAAGCTGATGCTCTCGTTCATGGTCACGACAGCCTTCTGTCTTGCAAGCTATGAACTGCTGATCGTGCGGACGAGACTCGGATTGTGGCTCGGCTTTCGAAGCATCACCTCGGTCGAGGTCGTGCCAGAAACCGTGGCACCCGCGAGGGAGTTTCGGCGGGCGGCGTAGCGGCGCTCGTTTTCGTTCGGCTCGGGAGTCTTGTAGAGGTTGTCGAGCCGAGATGCGGGTTTCGCGTTGAAAGTTCTACGCGATCCGCAAACTCAACCGATTTTTACTAATCGGAACTTCCGGCAGTGTCGATCATCGTTTGTAGGAGCGCGCCACCGACGCGCGCAGCGATTTTGTACGGATGCTTTCCGGTAGACGATCATGTTTCACGACACAGCACGACGCTCCGTGTCTTCCGTGGCGGCGGTTGGATTGGCACTCTTTTTGGCGCCCGTTGCATTTGCGCAGAGTGGGTTGATCCGCGGGAAGAAGCCCGATCGCGGCAGTTACACTTCGCCTGTGATCAAGGACGGCGAGATTCGCGCCGTCACCGTGACCAAACCACAGTGGGACGACGGCGCGGATTCAGAAACGGATCGTGGGCTTGAGCCGGCCCCATTGATGCCGGCGACAAGCAGTAGCACGGTTCGCACCGCGGCGCCGCTACCGCCGCCCGTCACTGATGAAGTGGACGACGCCCCGTTGCCGCCGATCCAATTGGCAAACCACCAAGAGGTTGTTCTCCCGCAGCCACCGTCGACGGAGGTCATGGCTTGCTCCTGCGAATCCTGCACTTCGGGTTCGTATGACGTCGTCGGCCTAAGCAGCTGCGATTCTTTTGGCGACAACTCGTGTGACGCGATGGGCTGTGATTCCATCGGTTGTGGAAGACTTCCGATTTGCAGCGACCGCTGGTTCGGTTCGGTCGAGCTGTTGCTGATGTACCGTGAGGGCGATCGGCTTCCGCCGTTGGTGACAAGCGGACCGGACGGAGACTCCGATACGGCGGGCGAACTGGGCCAAGCCGGAACGCAGATATTGGTCGGCAACGAACGGATTCTGGACGACATGACCGCCGGTGGTCGGATCAACATCGGGATGTGGCTCGATCGCTACAAAGATCGCAGCCTCGTCGCGCGTGCGTGGTTCGTTGGTGAAGAAACGTTTGGCTTCTTTGCCAATCAAGACAGCCAGCCCGTGTTGACTCGACCGTTCTTCAATGTCACCGACGGCCAAACGCCTGAACAGGACACACAAATCATCGCATTCCCGAACCTGGCAGATGGTGAGTTGCGGCTGACGGCCGAAAGCGACTTGTACGGGGGAGACATCTCCATCCGGCAGCTATGGTGCAAACACTACGGCGCGACGATCGATTTGTTGTACGGCTACCAGTACCTGGGGCTCGACGAGAATCTTGCCATCCGCACCCGTTCGACTTCGCTCGATGACAACTTTGCGCCGGTGGGGTCGACGATCTCGGTTTCCGATTCGATCAACGTTCACAACGATTTTCACGGCGGGCAAATCGGATTCGCCACACATTATCGGGAAGGCTGTTGGTCATTCAGCTCGCTGGTCAAAGTCGGTTTCGGTTCGCTTCGTCGTAAGGCGGTTCTGTCGGGTTCGACACTGACCAGCATCGATGGGAACAACGCGGTCGACCCGCAGGGCTTGCTCGTTCGATCGACCAATACGGGAACGTTCGAAGACGACACGTTCAGTTGGGCTCCGGAGTTGGATTTCACAATTGGTTGGCAACGCTACCCCAACTTTGATGTCACGTTCGGTTACCACATCGTGGCTTTCACCGAGGCGTTGCAAGTGTCCGGCGTGGTGGATCCCGGCTTGGAGCTGAACCTCGCCAACACCGGCGTCGCGCTGCCGGGGCCGAACTTTCGGTACAGCACCTATCATGCCCATGGAATCCATTTCGGGCTCTCTTACATTTACTGAGCGTCGAGGGTATTGCCGTGGCTTCCAAGGAGCTTCGAGGCTGTGAGCGGTTTGTCGACATGTGGGCGTTGCCCGGCGTGCACCCGAGCAACGTTGAGTTTTTGCAAAAACTCAAGACGGCCGACACCAACCACTTCACGACAAACATGGATTGCGTCGGGACGGTCAACACCCTCGATGAAGAATCCGGCAAATGGGAAAAGACTCATCTCGTTGGGGTTCGGACCGATATCTGGAAGCCCGATGAAGACGAGATGCAGAGTTGTCTCGATGCGATGAAAGACAAACGTCGCCGCGAGGTTAAGCGTTCGATCAAACGCTCGGGGCGGCTCGACGCAAAGCAAAAACAACGACTCGAGGAGGAACTCGCCGACGACGACATCATGAAGATGGAGTGCGGTGACATTGAAACGCGGCGTCTGGTTCTCAAGCTCTTTCGTACCACCGGCGACAGGACCCGTTGGGTCGGCACCATTGAACAAGTCACTGCGACCGAGGTTCACAACTCGATCGGGACCGGCAAGGTGTTGCTGACGATGGCTGCCATGCTCGCCCGGGACGATCTCGTCACTTATGTGCAACAGAACCATCGGACGTTTCGAATTCCGAGCATCTTTTCGTTTTGTCATCACGACGGCGAACGGATGTGGAACCTCGTTCTGAGGCGATACTGGGTTTCCATCGGCGCTGATTTTGAGGTCGAGGCAGACGGCGAGACGATCGGCGAGATCGACGGCAAGCTGTTTTCTTTCGGAAGCGACAGCCACATCGTTCTTGACCCGCATCCACTCTGCAGTCGGACGCCGTTCTTGGACCTCATCACGCTGTTTGCGGCATCGGTCGGCTACCATCGCGCGATGCGGAAAAGCGTCGAACGGAGGGTGCAAGCCGCGTTGTCGGGAGAGTCCTATCGCAGTGTGCTGCAGTCCGAGGAGTTGCGTCTCCGGCAAAACGGTCGGGCCGCCGCCTGACGCCGGGCAATTCCGAGAATTCCTGGTCCGAGAACCGCATCGGCGGAAGGGTCAAGTATGATTTCGGGATGACGCCGCGTTTGGCGCGCTCGCTCCCGGAGCCTCAAGTAAGACTGTGACCCGAATTCTGCTAACGGCGTTTGAAGCCTACGATCGCTGGAGCGAGAACTCGAGTTGGCTCGCGCTTGTCGACTTAACGAGTTGGTACGACGGCGAGCTGGAATTTACCACGCGGCGATACCCCGTCGACTTTGACCGCGTGCGAGGGCAACTCGAGAAAGACCTGGAGGGTGGTTTTGACCTCGCCATTCATGTCGGCCAATCGCCCGGGTCTTCGATCGTCAGGCTGGAATCCATCGCTCTAAACATGCGAGCCAACGGAGAGCCGCTGATCGGCGACGGACCGATGGCTTACAAGTCCATGCTCGACTTGGAATACTGCCTCCAGAAGCTAACCGCTGCGGGAATCCCGGGGCAGCTTTCCCATCATGCCGGAACGTTCCTTTGCAACGCGACGCTCTACCTGAGTCACCATCTCTGCAATCAGATGGGGCGTCCGACCCAGAGCCTGTTCTTGCACCTACCGCTCACACCGGCCCAAGTCGCTCAAACCCAAGAGGCGATGCCGAGTATGAGCACGCCGATGCAAAGTGCAGCAATTGCGGTCGTCGCCGACACGCTTGCGTCGCGGTTGCAGTAGCGCTAACTGCCACGGGCACGAAGAAACACCAGTTGGCAATCGCAACCCAACGCGTTCTTGGCATTGCCCTCGCTCACGCGACTTCAAAACTGCTGCGTCGGCGCTCGTTTCTGCGGCACTAGCTCGTTGCCAGGAAAGAGGAATCCTTCGACTCACGACACGAACGTGCTGGCGGAAGATTCTGATTGGTGAATGGCTTGAGGATTCCCGACGGTAGGAAAGAAGCTTTGATGTCGGGATGGCGCGAGTTTCCTGTCGCACCTACTTTGATGCTGGTTCCGTCCGATAGTTCCAATGTGAAGTCGAAGTTTTTCATCGGTCATACCTGCGGCGTTCCGGTACTGTGGACGCTCATGTCGACCACAATCACAGAACGCGAAAACGCTGCGTAGTACCGCACGCATTTTCATTTTGTTGATGATTTCCCACGTAATAGCGAACTGTACGTTGTGAACCGTCAGTCCGCGGCACTTCGAGACTTGAATTCTTGGACGGGTCACCGACATGCCTCTACGGGTGTTCAGCATGCGTCGTCGCGAGCCGTGAGAGCGGCCGTGTGCAGGCCCAGGTTGGAGGGGCCAGGCGGAGGCTTGGCGCCAGACTCGGTGTGGGGGTGAAATCGCTCGCCGTGGTGCCTATTCGCCGAGTCCGTATTCCTTGATCTTCTTGTGGAGCGTGTTGCGGTTCATCCCGAGCTTCGCGGCGGCTTTGGTCTGAACGCCGCCGCACGACTGCAGCACTTGGGTGATCAGCTCTTTTTCGACTCGATCGACGATCAAGTTGTGCACGTTCTTGGCCGCACGTCCGGCGTCGGTGAGCCCTTGATTGACCACGGTCTTGGTCATGGATTCGAAGCTTAGCGGAGCGTTTTCATCGGTCCCGATCATGGCCGGTTGGCCGCTGGTGACGCAAGGCGGAAGCAAGTCGACGGTGAGCTCATCGGTTTCCGCCATGACGACCGCTCGCTCCACGTAGTTTTGCAATTCTCGAACGTTACCCGGCCAGTGATAGTCCTGCAGAGCTTCCATCGCGCCGGGGCCCATGTGCACGACGTAGCGGTCATTCAACTCGTTGTAGTGATCCAGGAAGAATGAGATCAGCAACGGGATGTCTTCGCGACGCTCGCGAAGCGGCGGAATAAAGATCGGGACCACATTGAGCCGCCAGTAGAGGTCTTCGCGAAACCGATTCGCTCGGACTTCACCCATCAAGTCTCGGTTGCTCGCGGCAATCACGCGGACATCGGCTCGATGAGTGCTGGTGTCGCCGACGCGTTCGAATTCTTTCTCTTGGAGCACGCGGAGCAGTTTGACCTGCAGCGTGAGCGAGGTGCTGTTGATTTCATCGAGAAAAATCGTCCCGCCGTCGGCTGCCTCGAATCGCCCTGTCCGGTTGCCGATGGCGCCCGTGAATGCACCGCGAACGTGACCGAACAACTCGCTCTCGAGCAAGCTCTCGCTGAGAGCCCCGCAATTGACTCGGACGTAGGGACGACCACTGCGGTGGCTGAGTCGATGGACCGCGCTTGCGATCAGCTCTTTTCCGACTCCGGTTTCGCCCAGAATCAAAACAGACGCGTTGCTGATGGAGACTCGTCGCGTGACGCGATAGACTTCTCGCATGGCCGGCGAACCGCCGATGACGCCTGGCAGCGGCGCTTTTTGCATGTCTTTCGCGGAGTTGCCAAGCATTTGCGTTACGGAGCTTCTTCGAACAGTCGTCTCCTGCGTCCGGGTTCGACGCAAACGAGCTATCCCACTGTGCCGGGTCGCCCGCCTCGCAAACCCACACGATGAACGTAGCGACTCACCCGGTTTTTCGGTAGCGGGCTTTTCCAATGGAGTCGTGCAAAGCGCTACCGTTACTCCGCAAGGGCCACGATCCCCGCGTTTCGGAAGGATCTTCGGTCCGCGATTGTCAGCGATGGTAACCTCCGCCGGACGTCCAGCTCTCGAAGAACCGCACCAAATGCGGTGGGGTCACCAGGGAGCGGAACGACACGCACGGTGGGAAAGTGTTCCCGATCCCATCGTCGCGAAGTTGTTTCCAAGGTGGCTGAGCGGACCGTTCGTTCGCTCGCGTCTCCGTCATCGTAAAAGACGATGGCAACGCCCGAGCTTCGGGGGGAACGCCGAAGTCGGTCGACCAACTCAGTGGCTCCGGCGTCGGCGAGACGGAGTTTGCTGACCACCAACTCCAAATCACCGCCTTTCCCGATCACACGTTCGGCGGCGTTCACGGATTGAACGGTTTCGACCTCGAACCCGAGTTGGCTCAAGATGGACTCTTGCGCGAGCGCGATAAAGGGGCGTGTTTCGATCAAAATCGCAGTCGGACGATCGGGAAGACGCGCCATTTCGGCGAGCGTTTTGCGGACGTTGCTCGAACCCGCGTATTGCCCCGAAATTGTCGACAGGGAGCGAGCCGCCTCAAACCGAATGCGTGGAGAGGCATCGCTCGCGGCGGTGGCCAGCGGCGACGCAGTTCCGTTCTCGGAAGCCAGGATCGCCATCATCAAATTTGGTGACTCGTTGCCGAGCAAATCGAGGATGCGAATCAAGCCGAGGGCCGCCGGAATGTGACGTTTTTGAATCGCCTGTCCCAACGCTTGGCTGAGCGACGGAGCTGAAGCCGCTGCACCATAAACATCGAGGATGCCATTGATTTGTTCGTCGGTTCCCCAATCCACATCCGCGATCACGCGGTAGTTCAGGTCCGCGATCATCGCGAGTTGCAACGAGCTGCTTGGAACACCATCCTGACGTGAGAGTCGACGTGCCGCGTCGTAGGCGTCACGGTACTTCAAAAAGATCTCGTAGCTGCGAGAGGGCGACACCGAGGTCCTGTCGGCCCCGATCGACCAGATCATCGCGGGGGCTTCGGTGTTCGGTGTTTGCTCCGCGAGTCGGAGCGTTCGGTTCAAGTAGTCGGTCAAGAACAACACCGCCTCGGGTGCATCAAAATCCGGATGCTTCTGACGTACCGTTGCCTGAGCGAGTGAACGCTCTCGCTCGGAGGCATCCGATGCAAACGCGGCCGAGACAAGCGTCGGCAGAGCGTCTTCGCGATTCGCGAGGACACGAAGGCAATTCACCCGAGCGGTTTCGTCGCCGTAGAGTGCCAGTTGGTTGAGGCACTGTTCGCCCGCATCACCGAACTCGTCAAGCACTCTGAGAAGGTTGACTTGTTGCGAAGCCGTGGTTCCTTTCGCGATTCGATCAACGATCGCTTGGATGCCCGCACTCCCGCCGCGTCGAAGTATCCGCGCGGCGGGCAGTTTTTGTTCGATGCCGTCCTTCGTGATGAGTTCGATCGCTCGCTGCATCAGCGCGGGCGACTCGCGTTCGGCTTTCGAGGCGGTCGTCAACTTGTTGATCGCGGAGCGTCCGGACTCCGTCAGACTCTCCTGCAGCGAAGTGCGGAGGATCATGTCAGCGCCGATGAGCGACGCGATTCGGGCGAGTTCCTTTTGGTCGTCGATCGAATCAACTTTCTTCAGCCAGCGATCCACCGCTTCCCAGGCACCCATCTTTGCAAGGCGGCGGAGCGAGGTGCCGAGTTCGTCGCCACCCCGGGAGGCCCGGGACTCCAATTGGCGCACAACCTCATCTGGCTCAACGTCCTGTCCCCGAACGGAACCAAACTTG
>JBCBOT010000026.1:0-48728 GCA_039821165.1 Planctomycetota bacterium
CGGACTCACCCACGATCACCGATACCAATGGAACCTCATTGGATGGCGATGCCGATGGCGTGGAGGGCGGAGACTTCAACTATTGGTTCCGCGTTGCCCGTGATGTGGCACAAGCGGCGCCGGGACAGCCGAAGACGATTTTTGTCGACAAGCTTTCGAACGATTCGTTTGCTGACGGTTCGTTGGGAGCTCCCTATGAAACACTGTCTGCTGCGATTGCAGCGAGTGCAGAAGGAGACATCATCCGCGTTCTGCCCAATGGCGGTGCCGATGGTTTGGTGAGCACTCAGCAGGATAACTTGGCTTACGAGATTGGTTTGGGCGGTCCGACAAACTCGGCGCTTGCTGACGGTTCCGAGCTGATTGTTCCCAAAGGCGTTGCCGTTGTGGTCGACGCCGGGGCTCTATTCAAACTGAGGCAGGCGAAAATCAGTGTTGGTAGCGAGGCCATTGATGATGACCGCTCGCTAGCCTCTTTCCAGGTGCTAGGGACACCAACGATCGCCAACGAGGACGGCTCAGGTGAGGTGTTCTTCACGAGTTGGGATGATGAATCACTCGGTGTGGACACCAATCCGCTCTCAACAACTCCGCAACCTGGGCAATGGGCGGGAATCGAGTTCCGCAACGACTTCGACTATTCCGAGGGCCGGGGCGTCTGGGAAACGGAAGGGATCTTCTTGGATTTCGTCAGTCACGCGAATATCCAATACGGTGGCGGTAGCATCGATCTGAACGAACCGATCGTAACACCGCTTCAGATGAATGAGAGTCGTCCCACGCTGATCTACAACACGATCACGAGTAGCGGGGATGCGGCAATCAGCGCCGACCCGAATAGTTTTCTGGAGACCAATTTTCACGCGGCAAACTTCCAACGTGTTGCCGCATTCACAAGCGACTATGACCGTGTCGGGCCGGAGCTGTCTGGTAACCGAGTGGTCGGAAACAGCATCAACGGTCTGTTCATTCGCGTGGAAACGCCGGCCGCAGGTGAACTGGAGCCGATGACGGTAAGCGGTCGCTTTGATGATCGCGATATCGTGCATGTAATGGGACAAGTGCTTGTCCTGCAGGGACAGCCGGGGGGCGCTGTCTTGCTCGAAGAACGTCCCGATGTGCTAAGCGTCGCGGTCAACCCAATGGGCGTCGGAACACTCGATCCGTTGACCAGCTATGACTACCGATTGACCTATGTGACTGCTGACGGGAGTGAGTCGCTTGCGAGCCTACCGACTTCGGCCGGTGTGACGGGTGTCGGAGGCGCGCTGCAGCTCGCCAACCTTCCTCAGACTCCTGACGAGTTTGCCGGTCGTCGTCTCTATCGAAGTGTGCCCGGGACTGCCGACTATGTCTTCGTGACGCAGTTGGACCGCGTTGCCGACACGTTCCATGACCTTGGGGACACGCGTGGCGGTTTACTTGCGGCTGAGATTCAGCCCGACGCGACGGCGGTTGCGCAAATCGTGGACAGCGGTGATGGCGGTCGTTTGACGCCTGGCGAAACGTATTCCTATCGTCTCACTTTCACGACCCAATTTGGTGGAGAAACGCAGGCGAGCGCGGAATCGGACCCGAGTTCACCGACGGCAACGTTTGCTGCCGACGACAACGGCTCGATCGTGTTGACGAATCTGCCGACGGCGCCCGATGGCTTTTCAGGAGTGAATCTCTACCGCTCGATTACAGGGTCCAACGACTATGAGTTGGTGGTCGAGCTCAGCGGTAATACGACAACCTACGAAGACGATGGTCGCAACGTCGACCTCCCACAGCGAATTCTCGCTAACGAAGGCAATAATGGCCTACGACTGCTTCCTCGTTTCGATGCCCGCCTCTCCATCGATCCCGGGGTCATTGTTAAGAGCGAGACATCGCGAATCGAGGCGACGTTCGGCGCCGATTTCTACGCCGAAGGGACCGACGGCAATGAAATCGTTTTCACAAGCCGTCTTGACGATTCATTCGGCGCTGGCGGAACGTTCGACACGACGAATGATGGTGGAAGCAGTGCGGCCGCTGGTGATTGGGGCGGATTGATCTTCCGACAGGATTCAACCGCGAGCCTCGACCACGTTCAGCTGCGATACGGTGGAGGTTCAACACCCGTCAACGGTACGTTCACGCCTTTCAACGTCGTTGAAATCCTTCAAGCCGATGTGCGAGTCACAAACTCAACGATCGTCGACAACGCAGATGGGTTCCTGACCGCATCGACGCGTGATGGTGTCGGTTTCAACGAGCCTGCCACCATTTTTGTGCGCGGCAGTCAGCCGATCTTGGTAGGGAACACGATCGAGAGCAACGTCGGTGCTGCAATCAGCATCAACGCGGACTCGCTAAACCAGGCGATCGTGAAGGACCACGGACGTTCGACTGGAGCGATCGATCTCGTCGACGCCGACAGCGATAACCAGGGCCCTTTGATTTTGGGCAACCGGCTCGACGAGAACACATACAACGGCCTTCGCATTCGAAGCGAGTTGCTGACGACCGACAGCGTGTGGGATGACACCGATATCGTTCATGTCGTGGAAGGGCAAATCGCGAGTGCGACACATCACTACTACGGTGCTCTGCGACTCAAAAGTGACCCGGACCAAAGTCTCGTGGTGAAACTTGGGGCGGGCGCCGAGCTGGTCGGCACTGGCCGTCCGCTCGATATCGAGGATCGGATTGGTGGCACGTTGCAAGTGATCGGAACACCCGGGCACCCCGTGATTCTGACTTCGCTGCAGGATGCCTCCGTCGGGGCTGGCTTTACCGCAACGGGCGAAGCCCAGAACGAGACTGTCGCACCAACGACCGGGCCCTCGCCGGGCGATTGGCAAGGCTTGAGGCTTGGGACATTCGTAAATGACCGGAACGTCGCTTACGTACTCGAAACGGAACCTGCCGACGGCAGTTCCAACGCGATCAATGCAACGGCAAATACGGCTCAATTGATTGGAGCTCTCGCGGCGAGCGAGACTGCTAGCGACGAGAACGAGCGGCTCGGCTTCACGATCAAAGGGGCACTCGGTTCGGAAATCGATTCCGACGTTTACACCTTCACAGCGACTGGCGGGACGGCCGTCTTCATTGACATTGATGAATCAAGTGTCGGACTCGATACGGTGGTCGAGTTGATCGATTCAAATGACAACGTGTTGGCGCGTAGTGACGATTCGTTCCACGAAGCAGTGGACTCCTCGTTGCTGTTCAGCACGCTTTCTGATGGGGCGGTGCAACCGCTCTACCAACTCGGTGTTGGCAACGTCGAATCGCCCAGCCCGCTCGATGCCGGGATGCGCGTCATTTTGCCGGGAAGCTCGGCCACTGAGAATGATTACTTTGTCCGCGTGCGCTCCAATGGCGTGTCATCCGGTTCTTACGAATTAAATCTGCGATTGCGAGAGACGCAGGAAGTTGCGGGTTCCACGATCGTCCTCGCGGACATTCGTTTTGCGAACGAAGCGATTACGCTTCCGAGCGCGCCGTTGCACTCTCCATTGACTTCCACAGCGGCGGAAACACTCGATTTTTCAACGATCATCGACCCGACACCACTCAATCCCAATAGCGGAGATGAGTATGTGCAAGAGACGGTGAATAGTCGGTTGACGTTCGCAAACGCGGATGCGGTCCAATTGGGCAACTTGGGCTCATCCGATCGGGGCGCCCTTTCGGTCTCTGGCACGCTCGGGAATCTCTCGGATTTTGATCAGTTCGTGCAGATGGAAGATGTCGACGTCTATCAGGTCGACTTGTTCACTCAAGAACTGGGTGTGGATGTTTTTGACGAAGAGAACCGCTACATCTCGGCGACGTTCGACATCGATTACGCCGATGGCCTCGGACGCCCGAACACTTCGCTGGCCGTTTATGACTCAACTGGTCGACTCGTTGCGTATGGTAGCGATTCAGGAGTCGATGATGACTTGGGTCGCCCGCTCAATGGAGTCGACTCCGAGAATCTTGCGGGCGGTTCAGCGGGTCCCTTGGACGCCTACGTCGGGCCGATTGAGTTGCCCGAGGGAACGTATTTTGTCGCGGTCACAAACGTGGCCACCGTTCCGGCGGACTTGGATCAATTCTTCAATCCGAATTCGGCGAACACGGAAGCGCGTTTGATTCCGGTCAACTCCACCCGTCGACTGATTGAAGACTCGTTCGACGATTCGGATTTGTTCTTTACTCCTGCCGGCGTTCCCTCCTCCGCTCCGGCAATCAATTCTCTTGGCTATTCGGCCGAACAAGCCGTGATCGAACCCGGATTCGATTTTGAGTCTGCGGTTCCCTATGCGTTGGACGACATTCGATTGTTCGTGAGTTTGGACACTGGGATTTCCGGCACCAATCAGACGTCGCTGGTCAGTGTGAACCCCTACACGGGCGTTGTGGAACGCTTGATCGGGCAGGATGCACAGCCGCTCGGCGACATTGCCGCTCGTGCAGATGGTGAGTTGTTTGGTTACACGGTCGGACCTCCGGTGGGTGCCGCCGCGAACAATGGCAACATCGGTGACTATTGGAATCTCAGTCCTGTCGATGGTACCGCGAACAACATCGGTGACGGTGACGACATTGAGTTCTTCCGAAGCAATGCAGCCTTTGACGATGTGGAAACCGATGGTCCGGCGCAACTGATCGTCAACGCTCTCGCATTCCAATTGGAAAACAACCGTCCGTACCTTCCCACGGTCGGGTTTGCAACCTCCACGACGCGCAACGCTCCCGTCGCGACCAATGGATTCTCGCTGGTCGTCGGAGAACGAGATGCCGCGGGTCGCTTGGGTGAGGTTCCGGCCGACTTGAGGCAGAACATCGTCTATCTGGCGAGCCAGGGAACCGGCGAGATTTCCAGTTTCGGGAGTTTCGCGGATGCCGATGATCGAAACTTCGATGCACCCAATGGCGACAACCTGCCATACATCCCCGGGTTGCATGGAACCGGGTCGGACGAAATTGAAATCGGCGTGATCGACACCGGCAACATCTTTGGCGTCGGTGATGGTGGCGTCGTGCAAGGTGTGGCTTTCGATCCCGACGTTCCGGGCGTTATTTTTGCAGCGACGGACGCGGGCGGAATCCATTCATTCGAGTTCGGCGACTTTGTCGACGCACCAGCGGGCTCGCCATACGCTGGCTATCAGCAAATCATTCCGACCACGTTCCACGGCGTCTTCGAAAAGAACGAGTTGCACGAACTGCTGTCGTTCATTCCGAACCAGCCACCGAGCTTCACCAGTCTCTCGATGGGGCCGCGTTTGTCGACGAACGGCCTGTATCGCAACACGCTGTTCGCGACGACTGACGATGGATGGCTCTATGCGATTGATATCGATGACAATGGAAACCTCGTCCCCGCGAACGTCTTCCTGAATGGTCGTTCGGCGATTCAACTCTCGTTCACGGGGGCCACGTTCACCGATCTGGGGCTTGTGACGACCGGTCTCGCATTTAGCAACCTGGAAGCCAGCCCATGGCATTTGACAGGCGATCGCGGCACCGACGACGGGCATGGATTGGCCGAAACAGTCGATCTCAGTCGCACCGATGGACTCGGTGGCACCAGCCTCTACTTTGGGTTTGAAACGCCCGAGGGCAACGTGCTGAGCCTGGCCGACGACAGCACTCTGGGTGAGGTCGCGCCGGGGGGCGTCCACGGGTCGGTGATTACCCGATCAATCAACTTGGAAGGGTATAGCGCGAGCGAAAAGCCGACGCTCTACTTCTCGTACTTTATTGAGGTCGAGGACAGCGACGATTACAACCCGCCCCAGCAACAACAGCACGACAGTTTTCGGGTGTTTGCTGCCGGCGACGATGGTCTTTGGCAGATGCTTGCCACGAACAACAACTTCCGCAATGAGGGCGCGGCAGACGAATTCGACTACTTCGATTCAACCGGCACGCCCGTGCAGGAACTGTTCGACGACGAGGGCGCGTGGCGTCAGGCACGTGTCGATCTTTCTCAATTCGCCGGGAACGAAAACGTCCGAATTCGCTTCGACGTTTCGACTGCCGGGGCGATGCGTTCCCACTTCGATTCGCTCGAATTGGTTGCGGTCGCGGGTGATGAAATCATCGATGGCGACATCGCGACTTTTGTCGATGGCTTTGGGAATCGGGTCTTGCTTGAAAGCGTTCTCGGTTCCGAAGTGCTTTTCGGTACCGGTGCGGAGATCAATGTTGGCGACGTACTGACGCTCAGCGGCCCTGAGATCAGCGATTCTGTGACGTTCGTCGCAGGCGCGGCCGGTCCCGGCGAGGTCCAGATCGACCCCGCAATGACCGCGGAGGAAGTGGTGGTAGCGGTGATTGCTGCCTTGGACCAGCGCGTGAGTGGCTACAACGTTGGCGGTGGACTGGCTCAATTCGAAGCCATCGATTCGGTCGTCGTCACAGGTGACTCGAAGATCGGTGAAACGAGTCCCGTCTTGGTGCAGCGAAATGCCTCGACAACCCTCGAGGCGGCACAGGTGACCGTTCCTGCTGGGTTAGACATTGCCGACGGGGACTCGTTCACGATCACGAGCGGGACGACCGTGGATACCTTTACATTCGTGACTGTTCCCACGGGGGCTCCGAATGAGGTCCTGTTTACTCCAGCCGACAGCCAAGACGACGTCGCCGAGCGACTTCTTTCGATCATCCCCAATGTGCATCAGGCGATCTACGAGGGCGATGGTGTCATCACAGTGCTCTTCGAGGGTGCGGAGATCGATCCCTCGGACCTGGAAGTCGAATCACGCGCGGTCAACGAGTCAGCCGTTGTACTAACCTTGCCCTCGGTCGCCGATGTTCGATCGGGTGTTGATACGTTTACCGTGACATTGAAGACCGACGGTCCTCTATCGGTGCTGCCGCCTGTGACGCGGGTCCTGGTCGAAGCCGCTGATGCGATGGGGACTCCGGACGAGATCGTCTACGATGCGGGCGCGATCACGACGTCCGCCGAGTTGGCAGATGTGGTCTTAGCTCAACTGGATTCAAACTTCCAAGGCTATCGGGTCGGAGACCGACAGATCTACCTGCTCAACGCGCAGATCGTCGAGGTTCTCGCCGATTCGCAACTTGTGGGTGGTGGAGTTGCCGAGGCGGGTAACGCTCCAATCATTGTCGACAACACGATGTCGACTCGACAGGTAACGGAGCGATTGCGAATCGCGATCAACGAGGGAGTGGGCCAGTTCGTCTTCGGTTCGACAGACGCTACTCCGATTGACACGTTCATCAGCTACGGCGGGGACCGAATTCGTCTTTACGATCTGACGCCACTCGACGCCGGCGTGTTTGGCGTTTCGGCATACGTTGAGGCGGAGGGCTTCACTGCTCTGTCGCCAGTACCAGGGGATGGGTTTGGTCTTTCACGCTCGGCTGCGTTCGCTGCGAATCAGATTAGTGTTCTCGGGGCAACCAACAATGAAGTGGAAGGCGTCTACATCGACGACGTGATTGTCGGCTTTGCAGGTCGCGGTGAGTTGGTGCTCGACGGTAGCAACTCGGGAGACTTCACACTCGATCCGTCCTATCTACCGGGGACTCACCCTGACGCGGTTCAGCCTGAACGGGAAAACGAAACACTCGTCGGTCCTTACGCACTTGAAATCCGGACTTCCGAAGAGTTCGGTGTGGCACAGGATTACGACGGCGTCGAGTTGCTGTTGGATGAGCAACTGGGGCTCGGCCGATCATTCGACGTCAATGACCGCTTGGTTGATGGTGCGGTCAGTCTTCTCACGATCGGTGGAACAGAGCTTCTCGACGGAGACACGTTCGTCCTTTACGACGGATGGCGGGAGCTGACATTTGAGTTTGACAGCCTTCTCAATCAGGGCGTCACTCCCGGGAACGTTGCGGTCGAATTCGATCCCGCCGATCCTGACGCGGCCTTGGTCGCGGAGGCGATTCGCGATGCGATCAATTCGCCGCAAGTCCAGAACGTGCTTCAAATCACTGCCGCAACTTCCGACGGTTTTGAGTCAGGGCCGAGCACTGGGAATCGCGTTGAGCTCTTTGGCTCGGCGAACATCGTTGTGAACCCCAGTGGCGGTCGCTTTATCAAGTCGGATCTCGTGGCTGCTGAGACATCTCAGGGTCGTGAAACAGCCCGGCAGATCCCCATTTCGGATCAAGTGGCCGAGTCGGTCACTGCGGGATTGTTCGGAGACGAACTGGCGCGGTCGACGCCGACTGGCTTCGTCGACGCCCAGCGAGACACCTTCGTTGGGATCGGAAAGATTGGCGATGCTGTCCAGTCGGGGCAGGTCGGGATTGATGACGGGGCATCGATTCTCGGGCAGTCCCCCGGTGCAGACTTTGATTCGGTTCGAGTCTACCTGGAGGCTGGCGAATCAGTCGACATCGACGTGGACACCACTGGATTCAGTCGTGCCGGCGCCATCTTGGACGTTCCGGTGATCACCGTCTTTGATGCGGGTGAAGAGCTGACCGAAGAACGCTTTGACTTTATCGTCGATCCGGCGCGTCAAACCAGCTTGTTCAATCCGTCGTCTGCGCCCGGTGAGGCCGACGGCGGCGCTTATCTCCAGTTCAGTGCACCCGCGGACGGTTTCTACGATGTCGTCGTCAGTTCCGTCAACATTTTTGGAACTCAGGAGATCAATTTCTTCGAAGGAGTGCCGGCGGCAGCCTACGACACACAATCAATCACGATCGTGTCGGGACTGTCACAAGCCGTTTACGAGTACACGCTCGATCCGCTGCTGGTGAGCCCCAACGTCGTGATCGTCCTGGACCCAGCGGACACGCCGGATGATATCGCTGCGAAAACGGCGCAGGCGATCAAGGACAATCAACCAGAGTTGTTCAAAGTCGACCTTGAAGGTAACAACATCAACTTGTTTGATGTCGGTGACTCCTTCGCGACCATCATCCCAAGTCTGTTCTTCCCAGGTCGCGTCGCGTTCCGCGCTCTCGATTACGGCGAATACTCGCTGACGATTCGGCCGACCGCGGCGTCCGGCAATGTTCCGTCGCGTGACGTTTTGATGGTTGACTACCAATTCGGTAGCGGGGACACGAATCGCGTCGCCGATCAAGGACAGTTGATCATCGCGAGCAACTTCATCTCGGACACAGCAGGATCGGGTATCCGAGCGGTCAGCGATCAGCGCGGCCAGACCCTTGTGAACGTCGGCGGCGCCAATGTGACGACCGCACCGGACCAATTGCCGTCACCGGGATCGGCAAGCTTGCTGCGGAATCAAAACACCGAAGCGTTAATCCCTGGGGTGGTGATTACGAATAACGTGATCGCGAATTCCGGAGACGCGGCGATCGAGTTTGGGGGCGATGTCAACGTCGATGGCGAAGTCGCGTCTCCAGTGTCATTCGGTCGGATCGTCAACAACACCGTGGTAAACGAGGGCAGTGGCGACGGAATTCGCATTAGTGGTGCCGCGAGCCCGACGGTGTTGAACAACATCTTTAGCGGCTTTTCCAATGGCTTGCTCACCACGGGAACCCAGTTCGGAGAAGTTGTTGTTGGAGGAAATGCTTATCAGGACAACGGGACCGACACGACCGTCGGCTTGGCGGCGTCCTCGTTCGTGATTCCTACCGGTGTTCCGCTCTTCCAAGACCCAGCACGCGGTATCTACATTCCGGCCGAAGACAGCGCGGTGATCGATAGTTCGTTCGCTTCTCTGCCCGACCGAATCGAGTTCCTCCAAACGGTAAAAGAACCCGTCGGAATTTCGGCCTCGCCGATTATCGCGCCGGAGTTTGATGCTTACGGTCAACGACGCGTCGATGATCCTGATGTGACAAACCCCGGTGGTGTTGGGTCGAACGTCTTCATCGATCGTGGAGCAATCGATCGTGCCGATGAAGTTCGCCCGACAGCCGTGTTGACGGTTCCCCAAGACGCAATCGGCGTTCAGGTAGTGGGAGGCGATCAGGATCCGGATGCATCGTTTGTTCGTTTAACCGAGGGTACGGTCTCATTCTTTGAGATTCAGTTGCTGGATCCTTCGGGGACTGGAATCGACGCCTCAACGGTTAATGTCAACTCCGTCATCGTTACCGAAAACGGGAATCGCCTGACCGCTGGGCAAGACTACATCTTTGGGTACAGCACCAACAGCAATTCGATCCGGCTTACGCCACTGACTGGGATTTGGCGTCCCGATGCGGTGTATGAGATCACACTCAACAACAAGTTGAGGACGGAGCTTCCTCTCCCGAGCGGTGACTCGATCGCTGACGGGGATCAAATCGTGATCGAGGACACGAGTGGAACGCAAACTCGTTTCGAATTCGAATCCGGTTTCAGTCTGGTTCTTCCGCAGACATCAACGTTGACCGTTTCGGGAACCAACGCGGAGTTCGCGGACGGAGAATTGATCAGCGTAACCAGTCCGTCGTTGGTAGTTCGTGAGCTCGAATTCGACACCGACGGGGCAGTGATTCAGCCGGGCGCGATCGCAATTGATATCTCGTCGGCTGGAACAATCGAACAGGTTCGAGATGCGATTCTTGCAACCTTAGGATCAGTCGACCCCATCGATCCATCGATGACCGTCGCCGAGGCGCTTGGGCTGTCGCCAGTTGCTGTGGGGCTGGATCAAATCCAGCTTGGCACCCTGGCGGGGCACTTCGTGAATGAGTCGGCGGCTGCTCTCTCGCTTGACGGTGTGGCTGGCGGCGTGGTCACCGGTGACTCGTTCACTTATGACGCGGCTGGTACTCAGGTGACGTTTGAGTTCACTGAAACGGTCGTCAGCGATCCCGCGTTCACTCCGATCCCATTCAGTATTACAGATACTCCGGCGCAAATCGCGCAGGCGGCCGCGGACGCAGTCGCCAACGCTTCGCTCGGATTGTCACCCATCGCACTGCCTGATGGGCGCGTTGTGCTTGGAGGTCAGGTTGGTGACATCGCGACCGCGTCCAGTGCGACGGTCAGCATCGTCGGCAACCCGGGTGTTTCGCCGGGCGCTATCTCGCTTGATTTTGTTCCGAGTTCAGCGTTCACTTCCTCTCTCGTCGCGGCAACGCTTCAGAATGCGATTCGCGACTCAGGGATTGCCGTTTCGGCTTTCAATCCAGGTGGTGGTTCGCTGTTCCTTGACGGCGTGACTTCGGTAACAGGAATCTTCGGCGGAGTTTCGTCGAGTCTCGGTGCGGTCGTTCCCGCAGTTTCGGATCTCGCTGCCAACCGGGTCCGCGAAACCCGCATCAATGATGAAACACGGTTCACGATCGTGATGCCTGAGGTCGTGTTTGATTTGGGAGATGCGCCCGATACCTTTGGGACAACCTTTGCTGCTAACGGTGCACGCCACACGATTTCCGGTTCCGGTTTGCCTCGCCTCGGATTCCAACTGGACGACGAAACGGATGGTCAGCCATTGCGAACGGATGACGCTCCGATCGCTGTCAATCCGGTTGCGGCGGGGCTCGTACTTGCCGTCTCAAGTCCATCCGCACATACCTTCACCATTTCTGCAACCGGTACTGCGCCGACGGGAGGTGAGACTCTCGACCTCACCATCGGATTGAACACGATCACGTTTGAGCTCGTGCGAGCGAACGACAATCCGACGATCGGGAATGTACCGATCGTTTTTGCAACAGGCGAATCGTCCGCAAGCATCATGGAGAAGCTCTTCCTCGGTATTCGAGCGGAATTTGCTGAGATCGGTGCCGCAGTGCTGATGAGCTTGGCGGGAGATACGATCACGCTCGAAGCCATCGATGACGAAGATGGGGTGTCGACGGGCATCTTCACAAGTGGAACTTACAACTACATCGTCTTCACCGAAGAAGGAACGGATCCGATCGGTGTTGTCGGTGATGACGTGGTTGGCTTCATCAATCCTCTCGATCCAGCAGGAAGCACCATTCCAGTACGTGTGACCGGAAGTGGGGTCGTCGACATCTTCCTTGACTACGACCAGAACGGCGTCTTCAACCAAGACGAGGAGCATGTCGCACAAAACGTAGCGGTCGTGGATGGGCTCAATCTCATCAACATCCCGCAAGAAGCGGCTCCTGCGGGCGATGTTTGGATGCGAGTTCGTTTGAGCCAGGGCGGTGACCTGACGTCCACTGGCGTCGCGGTTGGAGGGGAAGTCGAGGACTATCTCGTCTCGGTCGTTCCGCTTGCATTGCCAACGCCGATCGATGACTCGTACAACGCGATCGAAGACACGCTGCTGGTCGTGGATGCAATGGCCAGTCAACCAACGCTGTACGAGAACGATCTTGACATCAACATTCAGCTACTTCCGGTTCGTTACTTCGTCGATCAGGAGCCTTCCAACGGAACGCTGACGGTCACGGATAACCGAGCAGGTGAGTTCACGTATTTGCCGGATCCGGATTTCTACGGTACCGACACTTTCACGTATCGGTTGAGCACCCAAGAGAACTCAAACGCGGGTGTCAATTCGACCTTCGCCACCGTAACGATCACAGTTGCACCGGTGAACGACACGCCAGGCGTGGAAGACAAGCTGCTCACGGGTCTCGAAGACACCGTACTTCCGATCGATCAGTCTGTCTTCCTGGCCGGAACCACCGGGCATTTCAACCCGGCGATCCCGACGCCTCCGCTGGACGAGTCAATCCAAGACATCAAGCTGGTTGCGATCACCACGTCGAGTGGAACCATCAACGCAGCGAACCAAGCGGCGGCCCTGACAACACCGGAGGGCGCGACGCTAACAGCGTCGTTCGATACCGATATCACCACTGGCCGGACCTTCATCACCGAAGTGTTCTACAGCCCGCCAACGGATTTCAACGCAGACAACCTCCCGCTGGCTGGTGGCCTGCCGCGCCTCGATGAATTCACGTTTACCATCGAAGACGATGGAAAGCTTGAACTTCCCGATGGCACGATTGTTGACGGGACGCCCCTTACGAACACAGCCACCGCGTCCGTCCGCGTTACCCCGCAGAATGATGCTCCGACGCTGTCATCGGACCTGGTCTCGATTTCGGACGCGAGTTATCAGGCTCACTTTACGGACCAAGGTTTGCCAGTCCCGACGCCCACGGAAGACATGGCGCTGTTGATTCCGGCGGCTTTCCTGATCAGCAATGACCTTCCCGGGACAGCAACGACCGATGATGAGACCCAGGGAATCCGTGGCAATGATGGACCACTTCGCATTGTTTCCGCTTCGGTCGATCCGTTCTTCGGCACGCTGGAGTTGTTGCCGAGCGGGGATCTGAGCTTTGTTCCTGCGGATGACATCTATGGTCAAGTGGAGTTCACCTATGAGGTGGAAGACCAGGGTGTCGATGAAGCTATTGATGGCACACGCGTCTTGAATCCGATGCGAACGTCGATCACGAGCACGATCTTCTTGGAGCCGGTCAATGATGCACCGGTTGCCTATGACCGTTCTTTCACGATGACCGAGGCGGTCGAGCCCGCGGGGCCAGCGGTTTTGTCGTTCACTGCGGCTGACCTGTTGAACGGCGCCGGTGTCTTGAACGGCTCGCCACTCATGACGACCGCCAGCTCGATCACCGTGGTGGACGGGACCGCGATGCAGGACGGCGAGACGATTCTGTTGACAGATAGTCTTGGTCAAACCGCGGTGATTGAATTTAGCACCGATGCGACGCCGAGTATCGGCACGGACTTGTTGCTCACCTATACGTTGGCGGAATCCGCCGACAACATTGCGACCAATCTTGCGGCACTTCTCGTCAATGCGGGATTCGGCGGCGTGGCGAGTGGCGCGACCGTCTCTTTGCCGGTCACAACCGCGGCTGCAACGAGTACGTTCACGACCGGGATCTCAGCCGACACGGTTGGCGTCTCGATCCCGGATCCGTTGACCATCGTGGGCGGTGAATCCATTACGGTGACGGACTCTGATGGTGTTGTCACGGTACTTGAGTTGAGCACGAACGGGGTTGCGATTGGCACACCTGACGCTCTCATCAACTTCACCCCCGGCGTCGACAGTGCAGCAGCGATCGTTGCTTTGATCCGCGCGGAACTCTTGGGCCGCGGCATCGGTTCCATTGATGCCGGCGGCGTCGCTCCGCAGTCGTCTCTCCAATTCAACGCGACGAGTGTCGATAGTCTGAGTGAACCGACCACAAACCTCTCGTTGGACCCCAGCGGAAACCTTGTCATCGTGGACGGCGTCGATTTGATCGATGGTGAAACGGTGACGCTGAACGATGGGCTCGGTGGCACGGTTGTGATCGAATTCAACACAACGAACATTCCCTCCGCTGGGACTGACGTGTTGATTGAATACGACTTCTTTGACACGGGGGCCGGCTTGGCACTGGAGCTCGAAGCGGCTCTTCGGCTTCTCGACCTCGGCGTCACAGCATTGAACGATACCCTGGTGTTTAAGTCGGTCACGGCTGCTGATGCAGCACCACCGGTGACTTCAATCACGGCGACTCCCAACGAAATCGTATTGCCCAATGGGGCACAGATAATCGACGGTGAGACGGTGGATCTGACCATTGATGGACAAGGAATTGTGGTCGAGTTCAATTCCACCGGCGTCCTCTCGCCGGGCAGCACGCATGTCGTGACTGTTGACCCAGTCGACACTGCCGATGTGATCGCCGCCGCGTTGGAGAGCACTCTGCGTGCGGACGGTTTCTCGGCAACGGCCAGCGGCGATACGGTCGACATTCTCAGCGTTGCGTCGCTTTCCGTGACCGAACTGCCGGACGTCGCAGGCGATTTCGCAGACGGCCTGATTCCGCCATACAACGAAATCGAACAAACGCTCCGTGTGGTTACCTTTGCGACGAGCGCTGGTGTGCTCGACGCGGACGTGGTCGGCGACAATACGGCGACTCTCATGACCGACAACGGGGGGCAGTTGGAGCTGATCTTCAGCGGTGGGCTTTTCGTGAGCGGGACCTATACGCCGCCCGTGGATTACAACGAGTTGCCGCCGTTCCAAGCGACCGAACTGTTCACTTACGGTATCGCTGACGACGGCCAAACGACGCTACCCTTCAGCAACCTCGTTCGTGATCTGGATGACGAACGAAGCGTTGAGATGGCAACCGTCACGATCACGGTCGAGCCGTCGAATGATGCTCCGGTCTTCACGACGCCCGACTTCGTTGAGGTGCTCGAGGACGACTTCGGTACAACGATCCCGGATGTGGTCACCAATGTGTTGCCGGCGGCCAGTACAGCGTTGGATGAATTGGCGACGCAAACCGTCTCGTTCACGGTCGAGGACGCGTTGTCCACCGTGCCGGCTGGTTTGATGACGCAGAGTCCTGTTGTCACGAGTACCGGCGGATTGACGGTGTTCCCAGCTCCCGATGCCGTCGGCACGGCGATCTACGTGATCCGAGGAACCGACGATCACCCGACCAACCCGCAATCGACCGATGCGACGGTGACCGTTCACGTCCGACCGGTCAACGACGCGCCGCGGTTCGACGCAAACGTGGCGGGGACTTCGGACGCCAACGGTCCCGACGAGGCGTACACGGTGGCGCGACAGATTGATCCCACAACGGGTGACATTGTGGATGCGACCATCACTTACACCTTGCGTGAGGACAACACCCAAGCGTTGGGTGTCACCGAGCCGTACTTCATTCCGCTTCAACGCGATCCTTCGGTGGTCGGGTACAACCAGGTTGGTCTACTCGATGTCTTCACCGTCGGACCACCGAATGAAGCGGACGGAACGCTCGGCGGCGATCAAACGTTGAACTTGTTCGACTTCCCCACGACGACGCTGCTCGGTGGAACATTGACCGAAGTTCGGGATACGAACAACGTTGTGATCGGACTGAATTACATTCCGCCGTTGAACTTCAACGAAGTCATTGGTGGAAACGACACGTTCGTTTACACCGTTCAGGACGGTGCCCCGGCGGGAGAAACCTTCGATCTCGCGGCGGGCGGCTTGGTTTCCGACCAGCTAACCGCCACCAACGTGGTGCAATTCCGTTTGAATCCGGTCAACGACAAGCCTGAGTTCAATTTGAACTTGCTGCGTGAAGACCAAAGTGATCCGACCAGTCCATTCCGGCCGATCGAAACTCCGGAAGACAGTGCGGTCACGATCATCGATAACTTTGCCTTCAACATCAACGCGGGTCCTCCGGCAACGGCGTTTGACGAAGTCGATGTGTTAACCGGTCAGACGGTACAGTTCAGCGTGACGTCGCTTGGATTCCCCCCTGAACAGGCTGCGGACTTCTTCAGTGAGTTCCCGACGATCTCGCCGGACGGCCAGTTGCGTTTCCTACCGGCACCGGACGTCTTTGGTAGTTTCGATTTCGAAATCGTTTTGACCGACGACGGACCTGGAGACTCGACTCGTGGTGATTTGATTTCATCTGATCCGGTCACGGTCACGATCGATGTCTTGCCGATCAACGATCCTCCGGTCGTTGTTCCTGGGGTCGACCTGTCGTTCACCCTCGATGAAGATCGGTCAATCGATATCCCAATCACGGGTGACATGAACGTTGCCGGATTGCTCGATGCATTTATTCCTGGGCCTGCCAACGAGTCGGCGGATCTGACTCCCGGCGGCAACCAAACCGTGAGCATCCAGGAGCCGACGCCGGTCGCGACGGCTTCCGGTGGATCCCTGCAACGGGTCCTGGACGGCAATAATGAATTGGTCGCGCTGCGTTATACGCCGCGGGCGAACTTTGTCGGTCTGGACTCGTTCATCTACACGGTCGTCGACGATGGCGTAACGGTCGACATCGACACCGATGGGACCGTCCGAGACGATCCACGCATTGCGTCCAATACGGTTTCGTTGAACGTCCTTCCGTTGAACGATGCACCTCAATTCAGCGGTGCAAACAACGTCACGGTGAACGAAGATGTGGGGCCAACCGAGATCGCCAATTGGGCAACCAATGTTCTGGCAGGGCCGGTCACGGCAACCGACGAATTGGACAGTCAAACGATCCAGTTCGAAATCGTTCAAATCGGTGGACCTCAAGACCTGTTTGCCTCGGCACCCGTTGCCGTGGTCAACGACGATGACACCGCGACGCTCCAATTCGAGCCGGCGGGCGATGCTAACGGCCTTGGGACGTTCACGGTTCAATTGATCGACGATGGCCTGGATGACGCTACGCTCGGCCATGACAACACGAGCGACGTCCGAACCTTTACGATTCGCGTCAACGCGATCAATGATCCGCCGACATTCACGACCGGCGGTCTTGTCACGGTCAACGAAGACAGCGGACCGTTCGCCGAGCAATGGGCGACGGATGTTTCACCAGGTCCCGCCGACGAGTCGGATCAGTCGGTCCGTTTCGAAGTCAGCACCCCGGTCGACGCCCAAGACTTGTTCCAGTCGTTGCCGGAAATCAGTGATGACGGCATCCTGCGGTTCATCCCGGCATCGAACGCCAACGGAACGGTCGATTTGACGGTAACGGCGATCGACTCGGGTGGGGCGGCATCGACGCCGATCACGCTTCGATTGGTCATCACCGCGGTCAACGACACGCCGACAGCCGTTGCGGATGAGTTGACGACGGATGAAGACGCCGTACTCGTCATACCGTCGTCACAACTGCTTGCGAACGACATCGATCCCGACCTCGGCAATCCGGGTGACACGTTGACCGTAGTGCGACCGGCCCAAGGGTTCTCGCTCAGCGGAGCGACGATCGTTTATGACGCCGTCACGGGTGATCTGACGTATGACCCGTCGACCTCGACTTCGCTGCAAGCCCTCGCTCCAGGCGAAACGGCGGTCGACTCGTTCAGCTACTCGGTGATCGACTTGCAAGGTGCCGAAAGCAACCTCGTTACCGTCGCGTTGACCGTTTCGGGAATCAACGACGCTCCGGTCGCTCAGCCCGACACCCCGACTCTGAACCCCGACGGACCGACCCTCATCCCGGTTCTGGACAACGATTCGGATGTGGACGGAACGATCAATCCGGCATCGATCGAGATCACGCTTCAGCCCGCGTTCGGATCGTTGTCGATTGACGAACAAACCGGTGTGATCACCTTCACTGCGTTCCAAGCGTTTAGCGAGGAAGATCAGTTCCGATACACCGTCGAGGACGATCTCGGTGCTGTCAGCGAAAGCGTGCTTGTGACGATCGCTGCGAACGCTGCCCCGATCGCTCGCGATGATCAGGATGCGACGTTCCTCGAAGAAGACGTCGACATCAACGTGGTCGCGAATGACTTTGATCCCGACGCCGATATCAACGCTCCCGATGGAGGCCTGGACCTTGGATCGATTTTGATCGTCAGTCCTCCGGCCAACGGTGCCGCGGTTCCATTGGGTGACGGAACGGTGAGGTACATTCCTGACGACGGCTTCATCGGATTGGACACGTTCCAATACACGATCGCCGATAGCGAAGGTCGACGAAGCCTGGCGGCGGACGTTCAAGTTCAGGTGGTCGCGAGCCGGCTCCAGAATCCGAACCAGCGATTTGACGTCAACAACGACGGTGACGTTTCGCCGATCGATGCCTTGCTCGTCATCAACCACCTCGCTCGGGCCGGTATCGGCAGTATCCCGGTTGAACTAAGCGATGTCGGACCTCCTTTCTACGATGTCAACGGCGACCAGACGATTACCGCTCTGGACGCATTGTTGGTCATCAACGAATTGGGCCGACGTTCATCGAGTGGTGAAGCCGAGCAGGTATTCGCATCGGATGTCGTTGACGCACCGCTTCTGGATCTGATTTCAGATCGGGACGACGACGATGATGATCGGGTAAACGCCGTCGATCAGGCGTTTGGAGATTTGATCTGAGCCCATGAAGGTAACGGTGGGGCTCGCGATAGCGAGTCCCGCCCGTGCACAGGACCTTCCGCCAACAAGTCGTGCCTCTGAAGGAATGCAGCGCCGTTCGCGACCGCGATCGGTCTCGCTACCCTACAATGCGACTCGCTGAGCCAGATTCCGAAGGGTTGCGTGCGAGGCACTGTCTAAAACGACGCAACAACGTTGAGGTCTGTGGTTTGGTGAGCCGCAAGACGCAAGTAGCGGGTTTTCTGCGGAAACCGGTGGAGAGCGTTGTGCCGCTCACCATTTACAGTGCGTAGTTCACGGATCATTGCGTGATGAACCCGTCCGCGCATTCGGATGTCTTGGTTCTTGGGGGTGATGACCACGGATCCGACAGATTGGAATAGACATGCACATCGTTTGGGCAACGGAACCGCCGCCCACCTCGTTTTCCAGTGCGATCTTCCTCGCCGGGCCGACGCCTCGGTCGAGTGAAACGGCGTCTTGGCGCCCCGCGTGTTTAAAGCTTCTCGAAGAACGCGGTTATGACGGCGCCGTGTTCGTTCCGGAGCCGCGGGGCGGTCAACGTTTCTCTAACTACAACAGTCAGGTTGAGTGGGAGAAAAAGTATCTGAAGATGGCGGATGTCATCGTGTTTTGGGTCCCGCGTGACCTTGAAACACTCCCGGCGTTCACCACCAACATCGAATGGGGCATGTGGTACGACAGCGGGAAAGCTGTTTTCGGTGCACCACCGTCTGCGCCGAAGAACACCTATTTCCGCTACTTCGCCGAACAAACCGGCGTCCCCAATTGTGAGACGCTCGAATCGACGGTTGGTGCCGCGCTTGGAATGATTGGTAATGGCGCGCTCCGGAGAGACGGCGAACGGGAGGTTCCACTCTTCATTTGGGAGCGGCGTGAGTTTCAAGACTGGTACGCGGCGCATCGCGAAGTCGGGCACCGCCTCGACGGGGCCGAGCTTCTGTGGCAATTTCGAGTGGGGCCAAAGAAGCACCTGTTCTGCTGGGTGTTGCGTGTCGACGTTCATATTCCCGAAGAGGGACGCAACAAGCGCGGCGAGTTTTTTATCACACGGGTCGATATCTCATCGGTCCTCGCGTGGCATCGACAAGAAGAGTTGCTCGACTCCGAGATTGTCCTGGTGAAAGAGTTTCGGAGTGCGGCGAGTGGTGGTGATGGCTACGTGTGGGAGTTGCCTGGTGGATCCTCGTTCAAACCAACTTCCATGCTCGAACAGGCTTCCTCGGAACTCTTGGAAGAGACTGGTGTCAGTCTCCCGGTCGATCGTTTTCGGTACATCGATGCCCGACAGTCGATGGCCACGCTGTTGACCCACAAAGTTCATCTATTCGCCACCGAACTGAGCGGTGATGAAATGCAGTTGTTTCGCGATCAGTGCGGTACGGTGCACGGCGAGTCGTCAACGGAGCGTTGCATCGTCCAGGTCCAAACGCTGCGGCAACTGCTCGAGAACCGTTCGGTGGACTGGACGCAACTGGGCATGATCTATTCGACGATCTTCGGTCGCCGTTAGTCGTCCGGCTAGCGAACGGCTAGTGCTTCGTTCCAACTCGGTTTTCTGGTGGACGCTAACACTTTTAACGGAACGGCGCGAGCCGTCGGGTATCACCCGAGTGTTCAATCGGAACAGAGTACTAGTCGTCCACTTTTTCGAAGCGAACGTGACGGGTGTCTTTTTCAAAGCCCGTTGGCGTTGCAATGGGGCCGTAAAGCTCGGGCCGGCGTGATTGAATCCACCTGCGGCCAGTACAGGAAGTTAGCATCGACGGGTCCAAATCGGCTTTGACGATGGCTTCGTCGGCCTTCCAAGTCTCCGCGAGGACCGCACCGTATGCATCGAGGATCATCGAGTTGCCGGTACGAACTTCGTCGTCATCGATTCCAACACCATTGCTGAAAAGGATGAACAAGCCGTTGTCATGGGCTCTTGCGGGCAACCAGCGCATCAACCATTCGCGACCTTTCGGACCGCGGAATTCATTTTCAATCGCATCCGGATTCCGTTCCCGTTGTTCCCAGAGTTCCGTGTCGATCGCACCCATGCAACGTGGGCTGGGAGAGGTGCAACCGCCGGTTTGATGCGGCGCGAGTAAAATCTCGGCGCCCGCCAGTGCGTTCATACGAACATTTTCGCCGATATTGTTGTCGTAGCAGATCAAAACGCCGACCCGAGCGCCCTGCGGAATGTCGAAGACCGTGTAGGAATCGCCCGAGGCGAGGTGCTCGCTGATAAAGCAATGAAGTTTGCGGTGCACCGCGTAATTGCCATCAGGCATCGCGACGACGTAGGAGTTGTAAAGCGTTCCATCGGAGTCTTGTTCGATCAACCCGGCACCGAGGGTCATTTGGTAGCCCTCGGAAATTCTTAGCAACGCCTGAGTTGTCGGACCGTCGACGGGCTCCGCAAGTTGCTCAATTTCTCTACGTGAAAGGTTGCGAACATGCCAGTATCCCGTCAAGCACATTTCGGGAAACGCGGCCAGCGTGACGCCTTGCTCCGATGCGTTCGCCGCCAGCGCGTCGAGCTTGGCCAAGTTGTAAGCCTTATCGCCGGGGCGATGATTGAACTGGATCGCGGCTGCGGTGATCGGTCGCATCAGAATGCCTCGTGGTCGGCGTCCGACGGCATTCGCCAATCGCCACGTGGTGACAGACTGACCGAGCCCACTTTGGGACCATCGGGAACACAGTTTCGTTTGAACTGGTTGCGAAAGAAGCGTTGGATGAAAGTCTCGAGCGTGTCTGCGATGGTTTGCGGTTCGTGCGGTTCATCAAAGTGAGTGTGCGACGCGAGATACAAAATTTTGTCGCGGTCGAATCCATTTCGTACGAAGTGGTAGAGGAAAAAATCATGCAGTTCGTACGCGCCGATTGAGGACTCGGTGCTTTGTCGGATCGTGCCATCTTTGGAGGGTGGCAACAGTTCAGGCGAAATAGGAGTGTCTGCGATCCGGTGCAAGAGTTCGTTGAGTTCTCCGCCGAAGAAATGATCCGCCGCATAGCGAACCAAGAATCGCACTAGCGTTTTCGGAATCGATGTGTTGACGTTGTACATCGACATGTGATCGGCGTTGTACGTTGACCAGCCGAGTGCTTGCTCACTCATGTCGCCGGTTCCGAGAACGAATCCGCGGCTCATCAACAGCGTCGTCCGGATACGAGCTTGAACGTTCTCGAACGTCAGATCGGACGCATCGTCGCCCAGCAAGTTAAGCTGCTCTTGCAGCGATTCCGGGGTGGTGGCGTCGTCGATCGGGATTCCCAAGGGAGCGTGGGCGAGCGAGCGAAAGGTATCCAGGCACAACGGACGGATGTCGATGCAGTCACCTTGGATTCCCGTCGATTCGATCAACTCATCGGCACTTGTTCGCGTGTGAAGTGTGGTGCCGAAACCGGGCATGGTGATTCCGCAGATTGCGTTTCGTGACCAGCCGGCGGCATCGCACGCACGAAGGGCAACCAACAAGGCGAGCGTGCTGTCGAGCCCGCCGGAAACGCCGATCGAAAGTGTCGTCTCTTTCGGCAATCGCGACAGTCGTTTTACCAGGCCGGCCGTTTGGATCGCAAAGATCTCGGCACACCGTTCGTCGAGTGCTTTCGATTCGCTTGGCACGAATGGATGCGCGTCGACGTAGCGTTTCAACTCGGATCGTATCGGCCTTTCGGTCTGACCTTCGAAGAGATCAATCGTTCGATAATCGATTTCGAGTTGTTCGGCCGCGTCGTCAAATGAGCCGACCACTCTGCGGTCGTGCGCGAGTCGTTGGAGGTCGACGTCGCAGATGGCTTCGGTTTCTTCGACCCATTCCGGCAAGAGTCCATCGCCGATGCGGCGCGATTCGCCGAGCAGCGTTCCGTTCTCGGCAACGAGGCAGTGGCCTCCGAAGACCAGATCCGATGTCGACTCACCGGGGCCCGCAGAGACATAGGCGTACGCGGCGATGCATCTTCCCGATTGGGACTTCACGAGGTCCCTCCGCCACGACGCTTTGCCGATGGTTTCGTTGCTGGCCGAAAGATTCACCAGCACGTTCGCACCGAACACCGCCGCTTGGCTGGTGGGGGGAATCGGCGTCCAGAAGTCCTCGCAGATGTCGATCGCGATGACCGCTTCGCCGATACGAAAGAGGAGATCCGTACCGAACGGAATTTCGTCACCAAGTACGTCGATCGTTTCCGGATCGGCTGGTCCCGAGGCGCGGAAGTGTCTGGCTTCGTAGAATTCGCGGTATGTCGGCAGGTATGATTTGGGGACGATGCCCGCGATTTCCCCGTCGGCGATCACGGCCGCTACGTTCATGAGTGAATCACGAACGACGAGCGGGAGCCCGATGATGATGGTGGTGGGAGAGCCCGTGCTCGCTTCTTTGATCTGCTCCAGCCCGGACAAGACGCCGCGAAGGAGAGCGTCGGACGCGAACAGGTCGCCGCAGGTGTAGCCGCTCAGGGCGAGTTCGGGAAAGACTAACAAGTCCGCATCGGATTTTGCCAGAACTCGCAAGCATGCATCGGCGTTCGCACCGGGGTTTGCGATCGCCGTCGGTGGAGCCGACAAGTGTGTGCGAAAGATTCCGTGAGAGAACAATTCGGGCCGTGGGGTTGGGGAAAACGCGGACCTTTCGTAGCCGATGGTCGCTCACCGCTTCGGCGCTCAGTATATCGGACTGCCACGCCCTTGCGATCGGTCTATAATCCGCCGACGGCCCGCCGATGCGAGCTGAAAGTACCAGTCCAGACCAACTTGATGCGAGACTCTCTTATGACCCGATTTCTGACCGCGACGTTCGCGCTCCTGTTGACCGCTTCCCTGGCGATGGGCCACTGCCAAGTCCCTTGCGGGATTTACGGTGACCAACTCGTGTTCGAACAATTGCTGCAGGATGGGCAAACCATCGGCAAGGCCCAAGGTCAAATCAACGAAATCGCACTCAACGATTTCGATGCCCAACAGATCAACCAGGCCGCGCGGTGGGTCACCACCAAGGAACAGCACGCGACGAAAGTTCAGGACACCATCACGCACTACTTCCTCGCACAACGCATCAAGCCGGGCGACGGTTATGAGAAAAAGCTGATCGCGGCACACAAGGTCATCGTTGCGGCGATGAAGTGCAAACAGTCTGCCGACCCGGCGACGGCGAAGGTTTTGGAGACCGCGATCCTCGATCTTTACCGCGCCTACGAGGGCAAAGAGCCTAAGTTTGAAACCGGCAAGTAGTCGTTAGCCGGCCAGGATGAAAGGGAGGGCGAGGCCCTAACAGCCCAACCCCGGCGGCTGCGTCCCCAGCGTCGCCCTCCCAGTGGTTCGTCTTAAGCGATGATTTGTCGAATCGGTTGACCTTCGCTTCGTTTCAACGGTCGGCCGATCGGCGTGTCGAGCTCTTCTTCAAAAGGCACGCCCAGGACATCCAAGATGGTTGCGTGCAGGTCGCCGACGGTCACCGGATTTTCGACATCCTGGAGCGGCTTCTTCTCATCGAGAACGGGATTCGGTGATGTCGCTCCGAAGACGCCACCCCGACGGATGCCACAACCCGCCATGAACATCGAGAAACCGTGTGGCCAGTGATCGCGACCACCCGCCGGATTGATGGTCGGTGTTCGTCCGAATTCGCCTCCGCAGACGACAAGCGTCGTGTCGAGCATGTCTTGCTCTTCCAACCGTGCGAGTAGCGACGAGAGTCCCGCGTCGAGCATCTTGCATTGGTTGGCTTGACCCTCGTGGTTATTGATGTGGGTGTCCCATCCGGTCAACGAAACCTCCACCGCGCGAACGCCGACTTGGATCAACCGTGTCGCGGCGAGGCAACCGCGGCCGAAGGCCGAATCACCGAACTGATCGAGCACCGCGCGGGGTTCATTGGAAACGTCGAAGGCACTCACTTGTTCGCTCGACATCATCCGCAGTGCCGCATCGGTGGAGGCGCCTTGTAGCGTGCGGCTCTGGTCCAGTTCACGAAGACGGCCGCGGCGGAATCGTTTTTCGATCCACTCGAGACCGGACAGTCGGCGTTCGTAGCGATCGTCATCGACACGTGCTTTGAGATCCGGGACCGGATTCTTAGGGTCGTCGATGATAAACGCATCGTAGCTCGGACCCAGATAACCGCCCCTGGCAGGGAAATCGCGTGCGGCGATCGAAATGTGTCGTGGCAGGTCCAGCGACTGGGGAAACTGGTGGCACAGGATGGAACCGATGGCCGGGTGAACAAGAGTCGGGTCAGGACGATAACCTGTTTTGACGTTGTAGATGGCGCGCTCATGGTCGCCTTCCTTCGTCGTCACACTCCGAATCAGCGACCCGAGGTGCATCTTCTCAGCGACTTGAGGCAGGTTGTCGGCGATCTCGAGTCCCGGCACGCTGGTCGACAGTTTGCCGACTTCGCCCCCGATCGTTGAGCCGACGTGAGGATCGAATGTCTCAAGTTGGCTGGGCGCTCCCTGCATCCACAGCAGGATCACACTCTTGGGCCGATCTTTTGGCGTCAGTCCCGTTTCACTCGCCATCGCAAGGCGGTTGGCCACCATGGAGAGCATTGCTCCGCCCGCTCCGGCGCCCAGAAGCGAACGCCGTGAAAGGTGAGCTTGGGTGCTGCAAAGTTGATTGAAGTCGTTCATCAATGATTCCAAGCAAACTCGGTGGTGTTGGCCAACGTCCAAAAGAAGTCCACGATCGTTTCTTCACGGTTGTCCGCTTCCGCAAGGCGACCCGCGAAGTAGGCCGATTCCTCTTTGTCGGGGTAGCGGTTCAGGACGCACAAGAACAATGCGTCGACCGCCTGTGAGTCGTCGGACGCGAACATGTTGATGTGAGCCGACGCGTTGAGCAGCGGATTGGGCCCCGAGGACTCACTCATCATTTCGCCATTCAGCATCAGCAACCGTTGTGGGATGGTCACTCCGTTGTCGCTGTCTGCGGACAATTCGTTCTCCCCAAGGTCACCATATCGAGTCAGGAAGTCGTTGATCGTTCCGAATTTCATCAGTTGGATCAGGAACGCCGAATCGCGATCGACTGATTTGACGCGTGAGGCTTGCACGACCGCACCGGCGACCTGCTCGGCCCGCAGTCGCGTCAGAGGGAAGACGGCAAATACGTTTTCATGTTCCGGCGTCACGTCGAAATCGGCGCGGCTGTCCACTCGGAACGCGTCGCTGCGGCAAATGATCTCGATGACGCGGCGGATGTCACGGTGCTCACGAAAGTCGTCGACGATCGGCCGCAGCATCTCGGGAAGTTGTTCGTCCAGCGGGATGTTGTCGACTGCATCCGTCGCCGCTTCCCCAAACATCAGTGTCCAGAAGCGAGCGACGGCGGCACGTGAGAACTGATGATTCAGTGGATGGGTGACCCATTTCGCCAATCGGGTGCGGACGTCGCCGTCATCGGGCATCAACTCGGGCTGAAATGGTACAGCGGGCGGAACCGCTTCTGTTTCGGTACCGTCAAGGAACTGATACTCATAGTCAGCTTCACCCGTCCGAACGCCTTGCAGTCCATTCATCTTGGCGCTGCTGTAAAAGGCCGCGAGCCCGTGGAAGTCCGTCTGCATGCCTTCGCGTGGGTGCAGCGGATCGCCGAGATTGACGTTGCCCAAGAAATCATTGTGGCACTGCAAACAGTCGATCCGCATTCCTAGAAACGCGCGGCTGGTTCGTGCCGCAAGCCGGATCGGATCGGGCTGTCCGGACTCATCGCTGTCGAGAGTGACGGTCAAAAAATTGACTTGGGGTTGGTCAGTGAACAATCCCTCCGCCGTGATCAGTTTTTGAACGGTCTCGTCGTATGGCTGATTCGCAGCAATCATTTCGGAGAGCCAGACGACGAAGCGGCGCCGCCGATACACCAAGATTGGCCCCCCGTTGCCACCCACCATGTACCGTGTCCAGCGTTCGGCCCAATAGTCATGGAAGCGGGGATCATTGAACAGGTTCTGAAGGTGCACTGATTCCCGCATGTCCGCCGGGTGCTGCTCCAGGCCCCGGATCTCCTCGAGCGAAAGCCCGGAGCCCACCAGTGCCAACGACATGCGGCGACAGATCGTCATCCAGTCAGCGGGCGGTGCCGACTCGAGTCCCATCTCCGATAAGCGGGCCGTGCGGGCGTAGTTGACGGCGTCGACATGCTGCTGAATCGACGGCAGCAAATTTCGCGTGTTGATCGAGACGAGCTCGGTTTCGGCTTCGCGCTTCCGTTCGGTCTCTTTGGGGCTCGTCAGCCCGGATGCCATGTAACCGAATCCGGCCAGTACGATGATTCCGAACCAGCTCCACTTGGCGACGGATGAGACATTGCTTTTCATCGCATTCGATCTTCTTTGGAGGATGGTCGCCGGGTCCATTACTGCCCGACTCGTCGCACTTGTACACTTTGGGGAATAACGGCACAAAAGCGACTCGACCCCTGATTCGTCGGCAACTCGCCTAGCTTGGCCGACACTCCATCTTTTCACGAAAAAACGCGGATCGCCAACCCGGATGAACTCTCACGACGATTTTTTTGAAGCTTACGACCGGGATGACATCGCTTACGGGGATGTACCATCGGCGCCGTTGGCCGCCTACCTCGCCCAGGTCTCGTGCTCGGGGCAGGCGCTCGACCTCGGAGCTGGGGCGGGACGGGACACGATCGAAATGGCCAGGGCTGGTTTGGCCGTGACTGCGGTGGATCTCAGCGCGCGGGGAGCCGAGCGAATTCGCCAGCGAGCCGAGAAAGCATCGGTTGCGGAACTGGTTGAAGCCGTAGTCGCCGACGCTCGTGAATTCGTCATCGAACCGGGACGCTACGATGTGATCTGCGCCACCACCGTTTTGGACCATATCCCAGCCGAAGACGCACGGAAGCTTTGGGGCAATATCGTCGCCGGCTTGAACACGGGTGGAATGCTCTACGTTGAGGTTCATTCGGTCGAAGACCCCGGTTCGGAACACCCTCCAGGTTGCGATAGCGATGCACCGGTCAGTGAAACGGCGGGGGCGGTGATCAATTACTTCTCACCGAATCAACTCGCCGGCTGGGCACTGGAACCGGATTCTGACCTGCGTCTGTTGCGCTATGAAGAACGCATCGAGTGGGACTACACGCACGGCGACGAGCACCTTCACGGCAAAGCGATTTTGTTGGCCGTCAAATCCGGAGCCTACCCGCCCTGGTACGGGCAACCGCCGGCTTTTCCTCGGCGTTAGACTGATCCACGGTGAGTCCACGGAGGGTAATCAAGCAAACCCATTGCGTCACCAAACAAGCGGTAGGCGCTCGTCTCCCTCGGCGAGTTTGCCGGCCGGCCGAATGCCGCTTCCTTTCTGCTTGGTGAGTTTATCGCCCAGCTCGGTGCGAAAGGTTTCGGCCGCGGCCGCTAGCCGAGCGACGACTTCGGGATACTCCGCCGCGACGTCTTTCGTTTCGCCGATGTCATTATCCAAGTCATACAGCGCTCGTTTCGCCGTCCCTTGCTTGTAACCGATTGGCAAGCCGCCGGCGCCTCCCGGGTGACCGTTCAGCGTTCGATATTTGTGCGGAAAGACGAGCTTGAAGCGATCATCTCGGACTGCTTCGAGTTCGCCTTTGTAATAACACGCGAAGGCGTCATGAGGCGACTTGGCGGATTCCTCACCGAACATCAACGGGCGGATGTCGTGGCCGTCGATCTTGTGACCCGGGAGGTCTGCATCGATGAGAGCAGCGATGGTCGGCAACAGGTCGATGCTGCTGCAGAGCTGGTCACAACTCGTATTTGCGGGAATCTTGCCTTTCCACCACATCAGGGTCGGTTCACGATAGCCACCCTCGAACATCGTTCCCTTTCCTTCTCGCAGCGGGGTGGCTTTCCCGGCGTGCGTTCCGTAGGAAAGCCAAGGGCCATTGTCACTTGTGAACACGACGAGGGTGTTCCGCTCGAGTCCGACGTCTTCGATCGCGCCGAGGATTTGGCCGACGGACCAGTCCAACTCCAAGACCACATCGGCAAAGAGACTGTGGCCGCTCTTGCCTAGAAAGTCGTCCGACGCAAACAGTGGCACGTGGACCATCGGATGAGGGAGGTAGAGAAAGAACGGCGTATCGAGATCGCGCTTGATGAACTCGACTGCTCGTTCGGTGAACTGCTTCGTCATCAACGCTTGGTCTTCGGGCTGCATTGCGTCGATCACGATCGTCGTGTCTTTGATCATTGGCAGTTCCGACCAGCTGCTCGGTGCATCGGGATTCACGCGTCGTTTTGCAACGGTGGATGGATGCAGCGGCCACATGTCGTTGCTAAAGGGGATCCCGTAAAACTCGTCGAATCCATGGTTGGTTGGCAGGAACTTGGGGTGATGGCCGAGGTGCCACTTACCATAGATCGCAGTGCGGTAGCCTTTGGATTGACAGATTTCGGCAAGGGTGATCTCGCTCGGATTGATTCCCACGTTTGACTTGGGACCAAAGGCTCCCGAAATCCCAATACGTTTGTGATAACAGCCGGTCATGAGTGCGCTGCGGGATGCACTGCACACCGCCGACGACACGACGAAGTCGGTAAACTTGCGACCCTCGGATGCCATTCGATCCAGGTTCGGCGTCTTGTAACCTTGAGCGCCAAAGGGTCCGATATCGGCGTAACCCATGTCATCAATGAAAATGACCACCACATTTGGCGGTGCGGCGGCGGTGACCCCGGACGCGAGAACACTGAAAACGCAGAAAAGAAAAACGCTTGGGATTGATTTCATGGGGGCAGCTGCGAATCGTTGGGGACATTCGATCGGCGATGGCAGCGATTATACAAGGAGGATGCGATGACGCTGGCACAGGCGGAGACCGATCCGAACGAAGTCTTGAGAACTCGATTCGGCTTAGACGCGTTTCGAAACGGTCAACGCGATGTGATCGATCGAATTCTTGCAGGCCATCACGTTGCGGCGGTCTTCCCCACCGGCGGCGGCAAGAGTCTCTGCTACCAGCTGCCGAGTCAAATGTTGGCCGGCACCACGGTCGTCGTTTCGCCGCTGATCGCGCTGATGAAAGACCAGTGCGACGCCCTCGCAAGGCTTGGGATACCCGCCGCACGTCTCGATTCGACACTGAGCGATTCCGAGTTTCGTGAGGCGATGGCTGGTATCCGCAGCGGCGCCACCAAGCTCTTGTACGTCGCGCCGGAGCGTTTCTTCAATGAGCGATTCCTCGCTTCCGTCGGGTCACTTCATGTCTCGCTGTTCGCAATTGACGAAGCGCACTGCATCAGCCAGTGGGGGCACAACTTCCGGCCGGATTATTTGAAACTCGCGGAACTCTCCAAGAAGCTCGGCGCCGAACGGACACTGGCGCTCACCGCGACGGCGACTCCGCAAGTTCTGGATGATATCCGAGCCGCATTCTCGATCGAGCCAGAAGACGCCATTCGCACGCCTTTTCATCGCCCGAATCTACGTTTGCTTTCTTGCGTCGTGACGCAGGAGGAACAGTACTCCCAGCTGTCTCGACGAATTCAGCAACGGCCGCCAGGCGCGACGATCGTCTACGTGTCCAAGCAAAAGACGGCCGAGCAAATCGCTCAGCAACTCTGTGATGATGGCCGAGATGCGGTCGCCTATCACGCAGGTCTCGATGCCGGGGAACGCGAGCAGATTCAGCAAGCGTTTCTTGAATCGGACAACCAAGTCATCGTGGCGACGATTGCGTTCGGGATGGGGATCGACAAGTCCGACATTCGGTACGTGTACCATTACAATCCGCCGAAGTCATTGGAGGCTTACGCCCAAGAGATCGGTCGCGCGGGACGCGACGGCGAACCATCGACTTGTGAGATACTGCTTGCGCCGGAAGATCGTGTCGTGTTGGAGAATTTCACTTACGGCGACACGCCGAGTCGGCATTCAGTGGGGCGTTTTGTTGACTTCATTGGTGGTCAGCCCGAGACGTTTCATCTTTCGCATTTCAAGTTGTCCTACGAGACGGACATTCGAGTCCTCGTGCTGCGGACCTTGCTGACGTATCTCGAGTTGGAAGGGCACTTAGTGGCGACGGCCCCGCGGTACGACACGTACAAGGTCCACCCGCTGGTGACTTCCCGAGCGATTCTGGCCAACTTTGATGGTGAACGGCGCGAGTTTCTGGCGGGTGTGCTTGGTCAATTGACCAAGGGACGCAAGTGGTTCTTGTTGGACATGGTGAAAGCCGCGAAGTCCCTGGGCGAGGATCGCAGCCGAATCGTGAAGGCTGTCGACTTTATGGCCGCTCAGAACTGGATCGAGGTGCAGGTGAGCGATCTTGTTCACGGCTACCGAAAGATTCAACCGATCGAAGAGCCGAAACTGCTCGCCGATGATCTTTTTGATCGGATGATGGTGCGCGAACGTTCCGAAGTCGCACGCCTTGACGACGTTTTTGATGTCGCGCGGGCCGAGTCCTGCCTGGCGGCCCAACTCGCGAGCCACTTCGGTGAAACGCTGCCCGACCCCTGCGGTCAATGCAGCCGATGTCGTGGGGAGGGGCCCTTCGAGATTCCGCCGCCCGAGACGCGTGACATCGGAGATGCGGCGCGTCGTTCACTCGAAGAAGTGTGCGGAGAATACCCGGACCATTTCACCACAAGTCGCGACCGCGCACGGTTCCTATGCGGATTGTCGTCACCGCGTTTTGTGCGTGCCCGACTCACCCGCCAAGATAGTTTTGGGGTTTGCCAGCACGTTCCGTTCGCGGACGTCGTGCGGCAGGTGGACCATTGACTGGCTTGGTGGCGGAGCGCGAGGTTCAGCCGCCCGATGGTGAAGGAGCGGATTCACCCACCCGTGCCGGTGGCCGCCGAGGTGTGTAGGTGCAACAGTCTTTGGGGCACACGTCGTGCCAGGGCCCCAGTTCGCCGACGGCGTCTTTGGTTTGCCGTTTCCCCAAACGTTCTTCAACCAACTCGCGAATCATCGAGACGAACTTCGGTGCGATTCCTGCGGTTGCGGCACGCTTCATGGCGATGCCTCGCTTCTCACATAGCTCCGCTGCTTCATCATCCAGATCGTACATGACTTCCATGTGATCACTCACGAAGCCGATCGGAACGATCACCAACGGACCGAGTTTGCTCGCGTCATCCATTTCTTCGATCGCGTCGCAGATGTCCGGTTCGAGCCATGGTTGTTGCGGCGGCCCGCTCCGGCTCTGGTAAACGAGACGCCAGTTGGACGCTCCGACGGCTTCGGCGACAAGACGGCTCGCCTCGGTGAGTTGTTTTTCGTAGTCGCAGTTTTCAGCCATCGACATCGGAATGCTGTGCGCAGTGAATAACACGGTGACTTCGTCCGCGGTCGAGTCGAGGCCCTCGATCGCTGTCGCCACGCTGTTTCGCATCACCTCGACGAAGCCGGGATGATTGAAGCCCATGCGCACTTTTTCGACGATCGGGGCTCCCTCGCCGACCGCTTCCTGGGCCGCAGCGATGTTCTCGCGGTACTGTCGGCATCCGCTGTAGCAACTGAACATGCTTGTGAAAAAGGCGAGTGCTCGCTTGCGTCCATCCGTCTTCATCTGCTGCAACGTATCTGGCAGCATCGGTTCCCAGTTTCGGTTGCCCCAATAAATGGGAAGGTCGATGCCGTGCGATTCAAACTCGTGTTGAACCGCGGCCATCAAGTCTCGGCACTGGGCGTTGATCGGACTGATGCCGTCGAAGTGCTGGTAGTGTTCGGCGACTTCCAGCATGCGTTCGCGCGGAACGTTCTTGCCTCGGAGAACGTTTTCAAGAAACGGCATCACATCGTCGGGCCCTTCGGGTCCGCCGAAAGAAACGAGAAGAAAAGCGTCATAGGGTGGCTTGGCATCGGTCATCAGGGACGAATCCTTGTGTCTGTGACGGGGGCGCTGTCGCGGCAGTGCATTTTGTTCGAGAGTCAACGCGCCGGAGCATTTTCCAACGGTTCATCAAACCACGAGCCTGTTCAAGAAGGTGGCTTTTTGTGCACCTTCTGTTTGGCGAAGAGGGGCCACCCCACCCGCAGCTTCGGTACTTCAATGTTGTATGCATCTCGCGTTATGATCGCACGAGGGTGTACATGACGCAGTGAAGCGGCGATGGAAGACGAGCCAATTAGTGAGTGGATTCAGAATCTCAAGGAGGGGGATTCGAGCGCAGCGGAAGACCTTTGGCGGGTCTTTTTTGAACGCGTTCGCCAATACGCCCGAGGCCAGTTGGGGCATTTGCCGAAGCGGGTCGCGGACGAGGACGACTTGGCAATCACGGTATTCCACGCCGTTGTTGCCGGCACCCAGGAGGGGCGTTTTCGGCAGATGGAATCGCGCCGCGACTTTTGGAAGTTGTTGGTGGTGATCGCTTCACGGAAAGCCTCGAATCTGCGCCGCAAGCAGGCTCAGCGACGCGAGGCTGGCGAGTCGGCGCTGATCGACGCGTCGCAGCTAGAAGAGCTGCACCCGATGCAAAATCTGCAGGATCATCGCGACGAGTTCATCGATATCGATGCGGTTTACGGTGCGTGCGAAGACTTGCTGTCTGAATTGCATGGCAGCATGAGACGTGTGGCCCTACTGAGACTGGAAGGGCACACCAATGAAGAGATTTCGAAAATCATTGGTCGAAGCGTCAAAACGGTGGAGCATTATTTCAACCGTATCCGCAATCAATGGCAGACTGATTAAGCGGAGGGCGGCGCGGCCATCCCGCTCTACCTCGGCGCACGGCTCGGTGTTACGTTAATCGGCTGGAATTCCTTTCCACCGGGCGAGTCAAGATGCTGCTGTTTGCTAGTTCCGCCGATGAATCGATCGAGCCTGCTTCGGCGGGAGTCATGTTGCTGTTTGCGGCGGTCATGATGGCGACCTATGTCGGCGTCGCGATCGAGCGATTTCACAAGACCGTCGCGGCGCTTTGCGGTGCGGCCGTGCTCGTCGTGCTCGGGCTCGCGTTTCACCTGTTTGAGTACCCCAAGGTTTATGAGTTTCTCAAAGAGGACCTCAATATTTTTGGGGTCATCATCGGCACCGGGATCTTGGTCGATGTTGTCGGCAAGAGTGGCCTGTTTCACTTTCTGTCGATGTGGATCGTGCGTTTGACCGGTGGTTCGGCGACGAAACTGTATCTCACGCTCTGCTGCGTCACGTTTCTCTTCGTCGCGGTGCTCACCATCGTGCCGGCGATGTTGATCCTGTCCTCGTTGGTGTTGGTCATTTGTCGATCGCTCGACTACAAGCCGATGCCCTTGCTATTGAGTGTTGCGATCTGTGCGAACAGTGGTGCGATCGCGACGTTCGCGAGCGGGCTTCCAAACATCATGATCGGAACAGCGGCCGGCATTCCCTACGCGCACTTTTTGCAAGTCAGTTTGCCGTACGCCGCGTTCAGCTTGGTCGTTGCGATTTTCGTGCTCAAGTTCTTTTTCCGTGAGGAGCTTCCGTGGGAGCAAACGGAAGAACAGAAAGCGGCGTTGCGTGCTCGGATCGAGACCTTCGACCCTTGGGCGATGGTCGAGGATAAACGCGTTTTGCTACGCAGCGGCAGCATCCTGCTGGCAACGGTGATCGGATTTGTGTTCGCGCAGCAGCTCGGCGTGGGCATGGACTTTGTTGCCATGGTCGGGGCCACCGCGGCGTTGTTGTTCGCTGGGAAAGGCGTCGAGGATGCGATCGGCAAAGTGAACTGGACCGTGATCCTGTTTTTCATGGGGCTGTTCATCATCATCGGTTGTGTGAAACAGACCGGCGCGCTCGCGTGGGTCGCTCAGCAAGTCGTCGAAGTCTCGGACAATCAGCTCATGCTGTTGGTCCCTTTGATGGGTGTTTTTTCGGCCGTCGCAAGCAGCATCGTCGACAACATCCCAGTGGCAGCCACCTTGATCCCGATCGTCAAAGACATTGCCGGCGACGGAGCGGTCGAGATCGAGCCACTTTGGTGGACGCTGATCATCTGTTGCAACCTCGGTGGCAATGGGACGCCGATCGGTTCGATCTCATGCGTGATCGCGATCTACGCGCTCAAACGCGAAGCCGGGATTCACGTCGGCTGGGGAACGTTTCTCAAGATAGGCGGCACGATCATGCTGATCCAAGTCGCCGGCGCGATCGCATACGTCTTGACCGTCCACCACTTCGGACTGCTGCCGCAGCTGTGAGCGATGCGCTTTGTCGCAAACCGCTCCCCTGGCGGTCGTGGTCGCCGAAGACTGTCGAGTTTTTTCGTCGGGTGGGCCAGATATTGTCGAGTCAACTCGGCGGTCGCTCTAGAATGGGGATGCTCGAAATGAAGCGGACAAGAGTCAGTCACTATGAACACGACATCGATCAGTTTGCTGCAGCGGTTGGGTGAGGCACCCGACGGTGACGATTGGCGGCAGTTGGTGGATGACTATGTACCGATGGTCAAACGTTGGTTGCGGCAAAATGGCGTCACTGACGCCGATGCCGACGACATCGTGCAAGAAGTCATGACCGTGTTGGTCAATCGTGTGGGCGAGTTTCAACGGCAACGCACCGGTTCTTTCCGTCGCTGGGTGAGGACGATCACGATCAACTGCATGCGGGATCATCTGCGGAAGCGTCAGCGATCGCCGCAGCCGGCCGGCGGCTCCGACATGGTGCAGATTCTCAATGCGCTCGAAGACGACCACAGCCAACTCACCCAGCGGTGGGAGCGCGAGCACGGGCAACGCCTCCTAGAAATCCTCCTGAGGCGAGTGCGACGCGAGTTCCGTGAGCAGACCTGGAGGGCTTTCTCGATGGCGGCGATTGAAAATGTGCCGACAGAGAGCATCGCTGAGCAGCTTGGAATCAGCGTGAACGCGGTATTTGTTGCCAAATCAAAGGTTTTGAGACGCATTCGCGAAGAAGGGGCGGGTTTGTTGGAGGAGGAAGCCTGATCGGGACAAAAGCGAAAAATTGCTGAAAGGTAACGTCGTGTTTGCTCCATCTCTTCCTGCAAAGTATGCGCGACGAACGCTCTGGCCCCGATTCCTGAAGGCAATCTTGAACCATGAATTCTCCGCGGGCCCAATCTACCGAAACCCGCGAGCATCCTACGGCCGAACTTCTGGCGCGATATGCGGTCGGTCGATGCGATGCCGTCGAGGCCGCGATCGTTGAGTCCCACGTCCTGGGCTGCGATGAGTGTTGCCAAAAACTTGCCGATCCACCGCAAGACCCGTTGCTCAACCAACTCGCGGGGCATGCCAGTCTCGAAGCCGACACGGGGCGGGGGTTTGTCGAAACAGACGTGCAATCGTCGTCTTCGTCACCCGCGGACCTGATGCATTTCGCTGATCGATTGGCCGATCATCCCAAGTATCGGTTTGTTCGACAGATCGGTGCCGGCGGTATGGGCGTGGTCTATCAGGCGGAGCATCGTGTGATGAATCGCATGGTCGCACTGAAGGTGATTACGCCGCGTCTGCTCCAAGACGAAGATGTCAAATCCCGGTTCCGTCGCGAAGTCGAAATCGCCGCAAAGCTGCAGCATCCGAATGTGGTTGCTGCATTTGACGCCGATGAAATCGACGGTCATCTGTTCCTGGTCTCGGAATTCATTGAAGGGCAAGGGCTGGACCAACGGATCGGTCCGCAAGGGATAGCGATCCACGAGGCGTGCGACTTCATCAAACAAGCGGCCGCCGCGCTGGATCATGCGCACCAGCACGGGTTAATCCATCGTGATGTCAAGCCGCAGAACATGCTGGTGTCGCCGGATGGCATCATCAAAGTCGTCGACTTTGGCTTGGCCAGCTACATCGAACCGACCCAAGCGGATCAGCAAGGTTTGACATCCGCCGGAATCATCGTTGGAACACCGGACTACCTTTCGCCCGAGCAGGCCCGCGAGGGAAAAGTCGATCATCGTGCAGACATCTATAGCCTTGGTTGCACCTTCTATCATTTGCTAACGGGAACGCCTCCCTTCAACGGCGGTTCGCGCGTCGAGCGGCTCGCGCAGCATCTTCAGGAGCAACCCATGAGCCTGGCGGAAGTTCGCGCCGAGGTGCCGCCCGCCATCGAAGCCTGTGTGTTGAAAATGATGGCCAAGGATCCGACACAGCGGTTTGCATCAGCGCGTGAAGTCATCGATGCAATCGAACATGCCTCGTCATCGGGCTTGCCGACCATTCGCACCGCCCATCCTCGTGGGCGACGTCGGGCACCGGTTGGCGTTTCGCGCCGGCGACTGTTTGCGATGGGTGCTGCCGGCGCAGGGCTCGCCGCTGTCGCGGGCTACTTTGCGCTGCCGACGCGCAAACCGATCGAAGACGTGCGTCTCCTTGCGGTGTTTCCGTCGTTACCGCTTCGTCGCGATCAGGAAAACCTATGGGACGCCTGTGTCGAGGCTGGGATCGAAAATCAAGTGACGGCGGGCTCCCCGATACCCGACTCCTATCACTTTCGTTGGGGCGGTGAGACGGTGACGCTCAATCAAATTGAGCCGCGTGACTACGATGCGGTCATTATGGTCGGGCCGAAAAATAATCTCGCGACGGAACTCACCGAGGACGCAAAAACAAACGCAGAAGTTCGCCGCATCTTGGGTGAGATGGAGTCCAGCGGCAAACCGATTACAACGCTTTGTTCTGGCATTTGGCCGCTCTCACGGCTCGGGGGGATTCAGGGGAAACGTGTCGCGGGATGCGTTCACACTTCGCCGCAATTCAAGAAGGACAGCGGGGGGACTTGGTTGGAAAACGAAAAACTCGTCATCGACGGTGACCTTATCACGTGTTCTCACGAAGACGATGCGAGTCCACTTCTCGAAGCGATTCTCAACCGGATCGCGAGGTAGCGTGTTCGAACCTTGGTTAGAATATGGTCGCGAACTCTTCAAACGCGTGATCAAGCCTATGCCACGACTGCTCCCCACGATCCTCTTCTCGCTTTTGGCGGTGCCCGTTTACGCCAAGGCGCCGAACGTTGTTTTCTTTCTCGTCGATGACCTCGGCTACATGGACATCGGTGCGAACAACCCGGACACGTTTTACGAAACACCCAACGTGGATCGGTTGGCGGCATCAGGGTGTCGATTCACGAACGGATACGCCGCGAATCCGGTTTGTTCGCCGACCCGCTACAGCATCATGACGGGCAAGTTCCCGAGTCGTGTCGATGCAACCAATTTCTTCTCGGGAACTCGTTCGGGACGATTCAAGCCGGCGCCCTTGAACAACAAGATGCCGCTTTCGGAAAAGACACTCGGCGAAGCGTTCCAGGCAGCGGGCTATCAGACGTTCTTCGCGGGGAAATGGCATCTCGGGGCCACACCCGAACTTTGGCCTGAGGCTCAGGGTTTTCACGTCAACAAGGGCGGGATGAGTCGCGGTTTCCCACCCGGCGGCAAGCGATATTTTTCGCCTTACGGAAACCCTCGCTTAGAAGACGGACCGGCAGGGGAACATCTGACCGAGCGTCTGTCGCGCGAAACGTGCGACTTCATTCGAGAGCAAGCGAAAAAGGACCAACGGTTCCTGGCGTATCTCTCGTTCTACACCGTGCATACACCGTTAATGGCTCCAGAGCCGTTGGTAAAAAAGTACACGCGGAAAGCAGAGCGTTTGGGGCTTCCGATTCGCGAAAAGGAATCGTTCGGCGATGAAGAACAGGTGTGGCCATCGGATCCGAAGAAGAAACGTGGGCCCGTTCCGCGGAAAGTCCGCATCGTCCAGTCGTTGCCTGTTTACGCGGCGATGGTGGAGTCGATGGATACGGCCGTCGGGCGTGTGTTGGACACACTGGAAGAGCTCGGCTTGGAAGGAGACACAATCGTTTGCTTTACGGCCGACAACGGTGGTTTGTCGACATCGGAAGGATCGCCAACCAGCAACCTCCCGCTTCGCGGCGGCAAAGGATGGCTGTACGAGGGCGGAATTCGTGAAGCGTTCCTGATCCGTGGGCCGGGCGTCAAAGCTGGCCAGACAAGCGACGAACCGGTTGTCAGCACGGACTTTTATCCGACGATTCTCGACCTCGCTGGGTTGCAAGCCGAACCGACGCAAACACTGGACGGAGTATCGCTCAAGCCGATCCTGGCGGGCAAGGAAGCCGCGGTATCGCGCGACGCCATTTACTGGCACTACCCACACTACAGCAATCAAGGCGGGTTTCCCGGCGGCGCGATTCGGATGGGAGATTGGAAGTTGATCGAGCGTTACGAAGACGGCCGAGTCCACCTCTACAACTTGCGTGAGGATATTGGGGAGCGAAACGACGTGGCCACCGCGAACATGGAACGAGTCGAAGCGATGCGGAAGAAACTGCATGCGTGGTACCACGAAGTCGACGCCCAGTTTCTGCAGCCCAAGGATGGCAACACGCCGTGGCGCCCCTAAGCGAGTTCTATCCACTCCGTTTGAGTTTCGAGGCAGGCGATGCTCTTGGTGATTCTCGCTCTGACGGTCATTTTGCCGATCGCATGGTTCTGTTCCGAGTTCCGTGCTGAACGAAGCGTGCGGATCGGGCTGGGATGTGCGGCGATCGCGATGTCATTCGGGGTCGCGTGGATAGTCGGATCACTCGGCTTCATTCGGACCAACGTTTACTTTTCCGAAGCCACCAAAGACTTGATACAAAACACGATCATCGAGTTGGAGAAGGGAAACTCGGAACAAGTGCTCAGGGGGCTCACCGAGTTGCGAGGCGAATTCCGTCCGACCTATGAAACACACGATGACTACGACGTTTTAGTCGACCGATACATCGAACGCATTTCTGATGACCCGGTGCATCACGAAGATGGCAACCCGCTTTGGTCCCACGAAATGCCGGGCGAGACGAGCATCGTCGAAGAGGCGACCGAATCACCAGTGGACTCCGGCGAGTAGGCGGCGGGTTCTCTTGCTGCTCAAGCGGAAACAGAACCGGCGGTTTGCACCGGCGGCAGTTCCCGTTTCGCGCTCGGGCCCTGACGCTCGCGGTGGTGTAGACCACTGGTCGGCGATAAATCAGCCGCCGGTGATTTTGTTGACGACCGTCCACGTTCCGGTGACGAGCATTGCCGCTGCCGACAGCCACAGGAACACATCCCACGTGGTGTTCGGTGTCAGGCCTTCGATCGATCGCTTGTAGCGAAAGTACAACGCGGCGCCCGCGAGCATCGGCAACATCACACCTTGCGCGACGCCGCTGATCAATACCAATTGTGCTGGTGCCGGAAAGGCGATGAAGATCACGACGCACAGGATTGGGAACACACCACTGAGAATCGTGACCCACCGGCGGTAGCTGCTGTCAGAGTCTTGGATAAAACCGGTGAGCCGCATCGCATCGGCAAAGGTGCGTGCGTGCGAGGCATTGGCCACGAAGAACGTCGAGTAGAGAACGGCGAACGCGCCGAACAAAAAGATCATCGCCGCCCACTTCGAGAACACCGGTTGGAACATCACCGCGAGCGTCCGCACCATGTCGCCTTTCTCGGGGTTCACACCGATGCGATGGAGCACCGAGGCGCCGAGTAGAAAAAAGGCGATCGTCGCAAAGGTGTAGACGAACATCGATCCCCAGGCATCGACATGCATCACCTTCATCCAGCCACGTGCACGCGCTTTCCAAGCTTCACTGCCGTCGTTTTCGCCCGTGAACTTTCCGTAACCCTTTTCGAGACACCAGTACGGATACGTGATCAATTCTGCCGCACCCACGCCGATGATCCCGAACGTTGCCAATGCCGTGCCGATCGGATTGAGTCCTTCGCGTTCTTCGGGGAAACCAAACTTCAAGCCAGAAAGGAACTCCGAGACGCTGACTGAAAATTCCGCTTTGCTTTGCAGAGCGAATAAGTTGACGATCACGAGCGCCGTAAAGGATGCAACCAGGACGGTTGAAAGCGTCTGGATCAAGTTGTAGCGACCGAGGACCAGAATCACGCTGGTGATCACCGAAATTACAATCGCCCAGATTGCGGTGTCGTTCGGTTGAGCATGCGACGCATCCTCCTTCGGTTGGTATTCCGCGTCGTATTGCTGCCAGAGTTCGATGGACGAGGGGCCTTCGACCACTGCGTCGACGCCACGGTATTGCTGGATCAGTTGGAACTGCTCTGCGTCCGCGGCTGCATTGTATTGTCGGCCCTGTTGACTGATCGGGGCGCTGATGGCGAGCGACTGACCGACCCCACCGACAATGCCGCCGAGTTGGGAGATGCTGGCCAACCACATGAGTACCCAGTACCAGATGAGCCAGTTTCCGCGGCCTTTGATTCGAGGGCCGGGAACCTCATCGAGCGCTCGGAGCGTTGTTTTGCCGCTGACGATCGCGTAGCGTCCGAACTCGATCTGCGCAAAAACCTTGATCACGCACCCGATTAGAATCAGCCAGAGAAGGCTGAATCCGGCTTCGGCGCCCGTTTTGGTGGTCGCGATCAACTCGCCGCTGCCCACGATGGAGCCGGCGACGATCAGTCCGGGGCCGACGCTCGCTAGGATCCGCCCCCATGCCTTGGGAGGATCGAGCGGAGCGCTGATTTCGCCGTCGGAGACGTTTGCTGCCGATGAATCCGCCTTATTGTCTTGCAACGGTGATTGAATCTCCGTTTCTTCAAAATCGCTCATGCGGGGCAGTGTACAACACCGGACGGTTGCATGGGCGGCATGACGCTGCCGATAATGTGGTGAACAGCTTACCCCCTCAGGCAACAACTGCATGGCTGCGGCAGTCCAACCTCTCGACACGACGATCGGCGTCGTCACGCCTGAGAACATCGCGTTTGAATATCAGCTGGCGGGCCCGTTCCGTCGTCTGCCCGCGTTTCTGCTCGACTTCGTCGTCCGCTGGGCCGTGATCGCGTTGATCGGATTCCTGTTGTTTCTGGGTGGAGGCGTCACGGGCCTGTTCACGGCCTCGCTCGGATATTTGGTGATGGCGATGTTCATGGTCGCCGTCTTTGTGATCTCCTGGTTCGATGGGACCATCTTGGAAGCCTATTTCAACGGCCGGACGGTCGGGAAATGGGTGTTCGGAATTCGCGTGATGCAGATCGATGGACGTCCGGTGTCTCCGCGAAGCGCGTTGCTGCGAAACTTGTTGAGGATTGCGGACTTGGCACCCGTTGCGGCACTCAACACGTGGGAGCCGGACCTGCCGTTGATCTACATCATTCCCACCGGGATCGTCGGCTTGGTCACGATGATGGCGACTCAGCGAATGCAACGGCTGGGCGATTTGGCCGCCGGGACGATGGTGGTTGTAGACGAACGTAAATGGCAATTGCCGATCGCGAAGGTCGACGATGCACGCGTGCCAGCGTTGGCTTCGTATATCCCCGGCGACTACTTGGTGAGTCGAAAGATGGCGCGGACTCTAGCGACTTACGTCGAACGTCGTCATTTCTTGACGCCCCAAAGGCGCCGTGAGGTGGCACGCCATTTGACGGATCCACTGATCGAGTGTTTTGAGTTTCGTCGCGACATCGATCCCGATCTCTTGCTCTACTCACTCTATTACAAAACGTTCCTCGCGGATTCCGCGACCGAGTCGCCCGATCTGGGGCCGCTTTCGGGTTACAGTCCGTTGGCACGCGACGTCGGCAAACCGGTCGGGTTGGCTCCGGGAGTGAACGCACCTGCCGTCGAGGGAATCGTCGAGGGCATCACTACTGCACCGTCCGGCAAGGAGTCGACTGAATGAACGTCGCGAAACTGCTCGATAAACGGCGGAAGCACTGGACGGAACTGGAGCGCCTTTGCGAGTCCATGGAGATGCGCGGCAGCGCCGATGCCGTCAGTAGCAAGCACGGAGGCGCGGCGGGGATCGCTCGGTTTTCGACGCTGTACCGAGCCGCCTGTGCCGACCTTGCACTCGCGGACGCCTACCAGTTACCGCCTAATACGGTGGCCTACCTGCATCGCTTGGTCGCACGCGCGCACAACCAACTCTATCGCACTCAACCCGCGGCGCCCGGTGGATGGGCTCGCGTCTTGTTGTATGAGGCGCCTCAACGAATTTTCAGCGACAACTGTGTTCGCGTTGCGGCGTTTGCCTTTTTCGGTTTGTTCACGCTCGCCATGATGATGGGGGCCGCCGAAGAGCAGTTCCCGAACTTTGCCGAAAACGTTTGCGGCAGCAAAATGCTCGAGCAAACTCAGGATTCGTTTCAAGAACCGCTCAAGGCGAATCCCGAAGAGTACTCCGCTCGTGCGGCGTGGTACATCCAGCACAATACGGGCATCGGATTGAAGTGTTTTGCCTATGGGCCGCTGCTGATTCCCTGCATCTTCACCCTCGGTTACAACGCGGTGGTGCTCGGTGCAACGTTCGGTTACATGTCACGCCCAGGAATGGAGGGGAGCGAGAACTTCTTTGAATTCGTAACGGCGCACGGCCCGTTCGAACTCACGGCGATCGCATTGTCAGCCGGTGCGGGGCTGCGCCTCGGGATGGGGCTGTTTTACACGGGCGGGCTCGCGCGGACCGAATCGATGCGGCAGGCCGGCTATCGGTCGGTGCCGATCATGGCTGCCTCGGCCGCAATGTTCATTTTGGCGGCTCTGACCGAAGGCTGCCTGTCACCGAGTTCGGCGCCTTACATCGTCAAGGCGGGATTCTCAGTCTTCTCCAGCGCTTTGATCACGCTTTACTTTGTGATCCTCGGGTTTCCGCGAAGTAGCCAAGCGGAAACGTCGCTTGTGCGTTCGGCTCGTTACGAGGACCTTGTCGATTCACAAGAGCAAACGAGCGAACCGCATAAAAGCGCATCGGGCCAAGAGGCGTTTGCCGCTGCCCAGCCTGCATTGCTGAGAGGCCCCGATGCAACTTGACCAGACCCATGTGGCAGTTCGGGTCCGAACGCTTTCGGAAATCGGTGACTTGGCGTTGGTGTTGCTGCACCGATACCCGACGACGCTCCTCGTCGGTTTTGCGCTCGGCGCCTTGCCTTGGATTTTGCTCAATGCGGCGGTCCTTTATTGGATTCCGTTGACGGAGGCTCAATACGGGTTGAGTGACGACGAGGCGTTTGCGGAGATCTCGCGTTACCTGGTTTGGATGGCGCTGCTCGTGTTTCTTCAGGCACCCGCGGCGGGCGTGATCACGACGATTTACCTCGGCCAAGCTGTCTTTGAGCAAAAGCCGACGTGGCGCGGAGCGATGCGAGCGGCACGCGAGCAATTTTGGCGATGGTTCTATTGCCTTGCGATTCGCCGTTTGGCGTTTCCGGTTTGGGTTTACGTCGCGTTTCGGATGTTCCAACCGGTGAACCCGTTTTTTGATGGAGTCGTTCCCGCGCTCCTGTTCCTCACGTCTTTGGTGGTGCGAGCTAGCCGGCCGTTTTTGCCCGAGATGGTGCTGTTGGAGATGTGTCCGCTTCGCAGTAAGGATGATCGCGAGATCACACTCTCCCGACGTGCCCGCGCGTTGCACCGACCGGCAGGCAATGACGTCGGGAGTCGTTGGTTTTCGATCGGAATCACTTTATTGGTGTTGTTTGCGGGTTTCTTCTACTCGCTGATGTTTGTCCGCGGAGTCACGACCGGCTATTGGCACTTCGGAAGCCTCTTCAACTACCTCGTGATTTTTCCGCTTTCGTTGTGGGTCGTTGCGGGCCTCAGCGTGATCGTTCGGATGATCGCCTATTTGGACACTCGAATTCGTCTCGAGGGCTGGGACGTCGAGTTGGCCGTGCGTGCCGAGGCGATCCGCCAGTTCGGTGAGGAAGCGGGCGCGGTGCGGGTCACGGGCCCGAGTGCGGCGTCGGTCGCGTCGGCCGAAAATTTGAATTCACCCGGAGTTGCGTCACCGACAGCAGCGTCACCCGGAACGACGACAAGGACGGCCTCCACGGGAGCAACGACATGACGGAAGTGCTGCGTTGCTTTAGACCTGTGTTGCTGGCCTGTGTCAGTTTCGTCGTTGCAACCAACGGCTGGACCGATGTGTTGCCCCAGTCCGCGAAGGTGGATGTTCGCAACTCGTTGGGAAGCGCCCCGTGGTTCGACTCGGAAACGGGCGAGATCAAGCCGATCGAAGTCGTGCCGCGCGACGATGACTCGATTCACCGAGACAGTCGGTGGATGCCCAAACCCAAGAAACTGAAACAGCCCAAGACGACGACGACCAACAACACCGGGGGCGGCGGACCCGGCGTCTTCGGTAGTTCATGGACATTCACCAACCTTCTCGGCTGGGTATTGATCTTCGTGCTCGTTGTCGCGATCGTCGGAGCGATCACGTACGCGATTTCGAGATCGGAGCTTCAGTTTGCCGGGGCAAACGCCCGTTCCAACAATGGCAAATCGAAATCCGACCTGCCGGATGAAGATCTCCTCGAACGAATCAAGCACTTACCGCCGGAGCTTCGTCGAACCGACGTCAACTTGCGGACGGAGTGTGAGCGGTTGATGAACGCGGGGCGATTCGATCAAGCGATCATCCTTCTGCTCGGGCACCAATTGCTGTTGCTAGATCGGATCGGCTTGTTGCGACTCAGCCGTGGCAAAACGAATGGTCGATACGTTCGCGAGACACGAACGAATGATCGACAATGTGGCGACTGGTTGCGGGAAACGGCCGATGCATTCGAGCAATCCTACTTCGGGCGTCATGAGATACCGCGCGAGGCTTTCACTCGTTTGTGGGGGCAAAACGAACAGCTCGAGTCAGCGGTCAACACTATCGGAGCATCGCAGTGATGGATTCGAGACTTCGGAATTTCCGCTGCGTGACGCTCCTGCTAGGGAGTCTCCTGCTTCTTTCGGTGGGCTGCAGTCGCAATCTTGGAACGTCGTATGGCAAGAGCAATGGCTATACGGCGCGGCGAAGCGTCAATGGTTTTTCGGCGCTCCGTGAAGCCTATGAGGACAGTGGCTTTCGAGAACGCGATTTGACCCGGCTGACGCAGCGGGTTCGCAATGCGAACGTGATCGTTTGGACGCCGGAGTACCCCAGTGGCGTGCAGGTCAAGACGACTCGTTGGTTTGAAAGTTGGCTCACGTCCGGAAACAAAACGCTGGTCTACGTTTTGCCTGATAGCGGGAGCGAGTCGGCCTATTACCGCGAGGCAAGCGGTGCAGCGATTCCTTCGCAGCGTCTGGAGTATCGCCGCAAGTATGCTGAAAGCTTGAATCGTGAGCACCAGTGGGAACTCAATCGGTCCAAGTATCCGACCAACGGTTGGTTCGATGCGATGCCGAAGTTGCAAAATGCATCCTTGGTCGTGGGCGAGGATGCGGGACCGATCTGGCGTTTACCGGACTCTGACGACACGGATTCCAGGAGCATCCGAAGTGATTGGGCCTTGCAGCCCTATCAGAAGAGCCAGCCGACGACCAATAACAACAATGCCGCACCGACGTTTGTTCAGCCGACGGGGCCGGGATCCGGACTCCAGGTGATGTCCGGTGAGACGACGCCCTCCAAGACGCAAGTCGACTTCACGCCGCTGATTCAAACGACGGTCGGCGACACCGTCGTCGCAAAAATCACCAGTAAGCGTTGGCGTGGTTCACAGATCATCGTCGTCGCGAGCGGATCGCTGCTGACGAATTATGGCCTCACATCACCTGTCAATCGCCAGCTTGCCACCAGTCTGATCAACGCGTCGTTCGAGCCGATGCTCGAAGCGGGGGTGGTCGATGAGGAATTGCTTCTTCTCGCCGATGGCTCCGAACCGCAAGCTGCTTTCGCGTTTGCGCCGGGACAGTTTCCGATCAGTGAACGTGTCGATGGGATTCCCCGGGCGACGGGCGCCGAGCTTCTCACGATTTATCCGATGAGTCTGGTAACGATGCACTTGGCCGTCATTGGGTTGGTGATTTGTTTGATGTTGCTGCCGACTTTCGGGCGACCACGCACGATCGAGCGACGGGCACTGACGCATTTCGGAGACCATCTCGATGCCGTCGGAACACTGATGCAACGTCGAGGTGGCGAGTCCTTCGCGCGACGTCGCATCAGTGAATACATGAAACGCGTCCGCGGCGAGACCAGCGGTAAATGGGTGCTGGTCGATGAGCGACCGAAGATCGCGGGGCTCAAGCCGAAAGTCGTGAAGCTGCCCGAAAACCAAGAAATGTTCCCCTCAAAGCCAAACAATCCAAGCGAGGCATCAAGTTGAATGATCCGATTCCCGGAATGACGCCCACGCCCGAAGAGGCGATCCCGCCAGCGGCGCCGCCCGCCGAACCAGTCGGTAAAGTGATGCGACGCAAGAGCGAGCGATTCGCGCCGGTTGAAAAGTTGTACCAAGCGATCTCGGCCGAAGTCGCCAAGATGTTCGTGGGGCAAGACGAATTGGTGCTGGGGACGCTGACGGCGCTTTTCTCCGGCGGTCACGTCCTCATCGAGTCGGTGCCGGGACTCGGCAAGACGCTTTTCGTTCGGACGCTCGGTCGAACGCTCGGCTGCGACTTTGGCCGGATTCAATTCACCGCCGACTTGATGCCATCGGACATCACCGGTGCTCCGGTATTTGACATGCAGAAGAGTGAGTTCCGGTTTCGCCCGGGACCGGTCTTCACGCAGTTGCTCTTGGCCGATGAAATCAACCGGTCGCCGGCGAAAACGCACGCGGCGTTGCTCGAGATCATGCAAGAGTATCGAGTGACGATCGACGGAACGTCCCATGTCGTTCCGCAGCCATTTCTCGTCATGGCGACACAGAACCCGCTGGAAAGCGAAGGTACCTACAACCTTCCCGAGGCCCAGCTTGATCGTTTCATGTTCAAGCTCAAAGTCGATTATCCGAACGAAGCCCAGGAGGCGGAGATCCTTCGGTTGCACAGCAAGCGGGTTGATTTGAGTCAACGACTCGAGGAAGAGATTCGCACGATCACGGATCCCAAGACGGTGCTCGACGCGATCCAGCTTTGTGGCACCGTGAACGTCGAAGAAGCGCTGGTGGATTACATCAACAAGATTGTTCGGGCGACCCGAAGTTGGCCGGCATTTCACATCGGAGCATCGCCACGAGCAGGTCTCGCGTTGATGCAATGTGCGCGGACCCTTGCCGGCTTCAACGGTCGGGATTTCGCTGTGCCCGATGATGTTGTTGAAGTTGCGATCCCCGCGCTGCGCCACCGCGTTCAATTGACGGCGGAAGCGGAAATCGAAGGCCGCGAAGTCGATGAGGAATTGGCGGCGGTGATCCGCGGCGTCGAAGTTCCGCGGGATTGAGATGCTGCCTCAAAGAGCGTCGGTTGAGGCTCCTCGTCAACACGCCGCTCGGGGCGCGCGACTCATCGTGTCACGCGTGATGTTCGAGTGCGATAGCGGATCTTGAGCGATCCGGCCTACAAGCGGCCGAGTCGTAGCGTTCCGTTGTCGGCGACCTTGAACAATGGGCGATGGTGTCGTCGCTGTCCGCCGAGCCCACCGGGGCGGAAGGTGAATCCGAGAGCGATATTCCAGCTTTCATCGAATTCGGGCGTCGCACTCATTTCGTCATCCGGGATGAGGTAGTTCACCGACGTGTTGAGCATCAGGTAGTCGTGTAGGGGCATGTCGAGGTTCATCCCCAGAATCGTCTCGTCGTTGTCAGAGCCGCCGATGAATGCTTCGAACATCCCGCAGTTTGCGACCGGACGCCGATAGAAAAAGTTGTATTGGCTGATCGCTTCGAACGACAGTTGCGTGGAAGTGATGGCTCCGGCATCATCGCGAACGCTTGTCGTGGCGGTGTCATCATCGATTCCGGCAGACCATAAGAAGCCGAACGTGCTGCGGTTCATGGTGACCCAACTCAGTTCACCTCGGAGTTGCGTCACGTTGCCCCGGAAGTACCAATCGTCGTACAGGTGATCAACGACGACGCCGAATTGAAATCCGTAGTCGACGCGCCGAAACAATCCGCTTGTGACAAAGGCCTGGTTACGAACATCGTCGGTGAAACCGGTTTGCGAGAGATTCGCTTGGATGAAGCGGGCACCGAATTGCGCGGCGAGGTCGGTTCCAAAGAACCCGAGTGACTGGCCTTTATTGAAGCCCTCGTAGAACCCGAAGCTCCCCGCCCCGCGCCGGACTGTTCCGTTGGCGTTGAGGTCCGCAAAGTTCATGGGGCCGGTGAATCCGACGACACCCGCATACAGATCAAGCTGATT
>JBCBOT010000027.1:0-48615 GCA_039821165.1 Planctomycetota bacterium
TGAAGCGCAGGTGCACCTGAGATTCTAACGTGTCGACCGATCTCCTTGGCTGGGTCGTTCGCGTTGTGTTCTCCGTGTTGATGACACACGAGGTCTTCGGTCCTCCGCGAACGACTCCGTTCAGCAACCGACCTGCCGTCGTGCGGGCCAGCGAGGCGCGAGCATCGACGATGCAAAAAAAAGGGACGCGTCACCCCCAAAGGTGCCGAGTCCCCTCGTCAATCGCAAACTACGCGCAACAAGAACTAGGCGGTAGGTCGAGCGGGGACGACTCCCGCCCCCGGTTCAACTTCCTCACGCTCACCTCTTTCCCGCTTTTTCTTGCCGCCTTTTCGCTCCTCACCGTTTCGCTCCTCACCGTTTTTTCCACGCCCGCGTTTCACGTTACCTTCCTGTTCGGCTCGCCCACCACGCCGTTGTCTTTGTGCTTCGATCGATGCAACGAGTTCGCTCACATCGAGTCCCCTGCTGCCGTTCTTGTCGAACTCCGAAATCATCTTCATCGCGACCGCATCAACTTGTCCGCTCGATGCATTGCCGCGACCCTGTCCACGAGCTCCCTTTCCACGAGCTCCCTGTCCTTGTCCGCCCTTTCCACGAGTTCCTCGTCCGGCTGCGCCCTGCCCACGTGCCCCCTGTTGGCCGCGCCCCTTACCGGCTCCCGGCTGTTTACCACCTTGGCCGGCACGTCGGCCTCGCGGACCTCCATCTCCAGCCGGCTGTTGACCCGCACCCTGTTGACCACCGCGTTGTTCACGTTGTGCGACGATCGCAACGACGAGTTCTTCGACTTGCAGTTCTTTATCGCGATTCTTGTCATGATCCGCGATCATCTTCGATGCCATCTCTTCGGGACGCGCATTGCCTTTCTTCCGGTCGCCGTCTTGCCGATTCCCTTTGCCTTTTCCGCCCTCGGGTGGCGCAGCAAACGAATAGGTCGAAAGAACGCAAATCGTGATCGCCGCAACGAGCAAACGGAATGGTGAGTGAGTCTTCATCGGTATCCCAGTGTTGAAAAGGAGTAAAAAACACAGTGTCTGAAAGCGGGTCACGCAAGGATGCCTGTGGCCACCTTGCCTGCGACATTCGTCAATCGATAATCGCGGCCCGCGTAGTTGTATGTCAGTTTCTTGTGGTCCAAACCAAGCAAATGCAGGATCGTGGCGTGCCAGTCGTGGGTATGAACGGCATCGTCCACTGCTTCACGACCGATCTCGTCCGTACCGCCATAGCTGAAGCCCGGCTTCACGCCACCACCCGCCATCCAGGTCGTGTAGCCTTTGTTGTTGTGCCCCCGACCATTGCCGGATCCGTGCGGCGTGCGACCAAACTCGCCCGCAAAAATGACGAGTGTGTCTTTCAACAGGTCGCGTTGTTTCAAGTCGGCTAACAATCCGGCGATCGGTTTATCCACGGCCTGACAAGAAGCTGGCAATTTCTCCTTGAGCAGGAAGTGATGGTCCCACCCATCAACCGTGACTTCGACAAATCGAACGCCGGATTCAACCATCCGACGAGCCACCAAACACTTGGTTCCGAACGAGTTGGTCGTTGATTCGCCGATGCCATACATCGACTTGGTGTTTTGTGTTTCCTGAGTGAGGTCCATCACCTGTGGCATCGATGTTTGCATGCGAAATGCAAGTTCATACGATTGCATGATCCCTTCGACTTGGGGCTGGTGAATCTCCTGCTTGAGTTTGGCTTGGCTCAAACGTGCCAACAGGTCGAGTTGAGTCCGCTGCGAGCGGCGATCGAGCGTCGTGTTGCTGATGTTGGGAATCGCTTCGTTGGAGGCCCCGCCGCCTCCACCTCGTCTTGCCCCCGGTCCGCCTCGACCGCCCGATTCGTCGGCTCCCGAGTTGACACTCGTCGCTTCGTAGCGTGCGGGCAAGAAAGAGCTTCCGAAACAGACTTGCCCCGATCTTCCGCCTTTACCCAAAACAACAAAGCCGGGTAGATCGGTGTTCTCGGTGCCCAGTCCGTACACCGACCAAGCACCAAGCGACGGCCTCACGAATTGGGAAGAGCCCGTATGCGCAGCGCGTTCGGCGGTGGGGTGGTTGGTTTGTTCACAGTGCATCCCGCGAAGCAAACAGAGGTCGTCGGCATGCTGAGCGACGTTCGAAAAGAGGTCCGAAATCCAAAGGCCGCTTTGCCCCCGCTGCCTGAACTCCGCGATCGGTCCCATCAACTTGCCGCTGCCCTGGGATTTGCCATCGGCCCGGATCAGTTCCGGTTTGTAATCGAACGTGTCGACGTGCGACGGTGCACCATTCATGAAAAGCATGATGACGTTCTTCGCACGCGGCGCGAAATGCGTTTCTCTCGGCGCGAGGGGGCTCTCGGTCGCCGCGAGTGCGTCCTTCGTCGCCATGGCTGCGAATGCAAGTGACCCGAATCCGGAATAGATCGCCTGAACGGCCTGTCGTCGGTTCATGTTCATGGGACGTTGCTCGGCTTGATCGATTGAAAGAAATGAGAAAGAAGGAAGGAAGAGAGCGGCGACCGCATGAGCCGCCTTACGTGCTAATCCAGAACGCGAAAACCAGCACTCGCCATGAGGGTTTGGCAAAACACAGAAAGCGGTGTTTGACGTTCCAATGCGGGTCTGACTGCTCCACGTCCGCCCCCAGGTCCGCCCGGCCCGCGCCCACCTGGGCCACGAGTCCCTGGACCACGTCCGCCGGGACCGCCCCCACCGGCCATTGCTTGGCTCTGGTTCGCGCTGAACGGCGCTTTCATCTCAAGCCATTGAGCTAGCACGCTGATGTCTCCGCTCGATAGTTTTCCTCGTGGTGGCATCGATCCGCTCTCAACGACCTTCAACAGCATGCTCTCGCGCGGCGACTGCACGTCGATCATGCCGCTCTGAACCAAAGCACTACGGCTCGTCATTTGGAAGCCACCTCGCGCTCGACCCGAGCCATGACAACTCAGACAATTCTTGGCCAAGATCGGCTGGACTTGCTCTTCGTAGAACCGAACTTGCTGGGCCGTGAACTCCGAATCCGCGGAGTCATTTCGACCACTAGGTCCGCCAGGACGTGCACCGTTTCGCATTCCGGATCGATTGCCGGGACCATCACCACGGGGTCCGCCTGCTCGAGCGCCGCGGCCTCTCGGCCCATCGCCGGCCGGCTGACTGGCTGCCATCGCCTGTGCGTTACTAAACTCGAATTCCCGGAAGAAGTGATCGCTGGCCTGCAACTCTTCCGCCGTTGCGGGGCGACCATAAGCCCACAGGATCGCCATACGAACCCGTTCCTCCCGACTATCGAAATGCTTTTCCAATGTGCCGGCCATGGCTTGCGCCTGAGCAATCACGAACGGATCATTCATCATGTACAACGCTTGCGTCGGTACGATCGATTCCGAACGCCCCGGGCTCGTTGCATTCGGGTCCGGGAAACCGAACAGGTTGAGCGCCGGCGGTACCAACTCGCGGTCGATTGGCAGATACACGCTGCGGTGTGTGTCGTCCGAAGTCCCACCACGGCGTCTGACGCCTGTACCGATCGTTGCGGCTCGTTCGGGCGGATTCAAATCCAAACGCCCCGCGACGGAGAGCATTGAGTCTCGTAGCGATTCGGCATCCATGTGTCGAGGATTGGCTCGCCACAAAAACTGATTGTCAGGATCGACCCCGTAGTTGGCGGAGTCATATCTTGAACTACGACGATATGTCTCGGACATCATGATTTCACGAATCATGTCCTTGATGCCCCAGTCGTTCTTCATGAACCGCACGGCAAGGTGATCCAGCAATGCTTGATTGGTGGGTGCCATCCCATTGAATCCGAAGTTGCTCGGCGTTCCGACCAAGGGCTTTCCGATCAAGTGCATCCAAATTCGGTTGACCATCACACGAGCGGTGAGCGGGTTGCTCTTGGAAGTCATCGCTTCAGCCAACTCAAGCCTTCCGGAACGCTTGCCCTGCGGATTGAAGTTCAAATCGCCCAAGACCTGTACGAAACCGCGGGGAACTTCTTGGGCCGGTTTATCGATCTCACCTCCAAACAAGATGCTGGCGTTGACCATCTCTCCAGAATCTTGAACTCCCATCGCGAACGCTTTCACGCTACCGTCGCTGTTGAGCGATGCCAGCTGGGTTGCGATCCGGTTGCGGTTGTTACGGATCCCACGTTTGTCCTTCCCGTTTCCCGCTTGGCGGTATTGACGGTCCAACTCGGCGACCTGTTGCTCAAGCGATTGCATCCGCCGACGATTTTCAGCATTGGCGGAGGATTCTTGCACCGGCAACAGTAACAGTTCACTGGGTCGATGGTTTTGTGCGATCCGCGAGGTACCGTAGTAGGTTTTGGTGCTGTAGAAAATTCCTGCGAGCGAGTAGTAATCGTCGGTAGGAATCGGATCGTACTTGTGATCGTGGCAGCGAGCACACGCGACGGTCAGGCCGAGAATCGCTTGAGTGGTGGTGTCGATCTGCTCGTCGACCATTTCCGCCATGAACTCGCGCGGATTTTTTTGATCGAGGTGTTTCAAACCGATTGCGAGAAAACCCGTCGCGATCAGGTTCTCCGTCCATTGCTCGTCCGTTTTGACGGGCAACAGATCGCCCGCGATTTGCTCTGCGATGAAGCGGTCATAGGGAGTGTCGTCGTTGAACGAATCAATGACATAGTCGCGGTATCGCCAAGCATGCGGGAACGGAGTATTCCGCGATCCAGAGGATTCACCGTAGCGTGCGACATCCAACCAGTGGCGGCCCCAACGTTCGCCGTATTGAGGCGTGGCGAGGAGCTGATCGATTTTTGATTTGATGGCGGCTTCCGGGTTTGACTTGTAGGCCGTCTGGAAGCGCCGAATCTCAGCCGGCGTCGGTGGCAATCCGACGAGGTCAAAATAGATGCGACGAAGCAGTGTGTAACCGTCCGCGCGTTCGGTCGGACGCAAACCCTCGTCTTCGAGTTTCGCGGCCACGAGGCTATCGATCGTCGCGCCGCTCGGACTCTTCGGCTGCTGAAACGACCAATGCTCTCGGCGTGCCGTTTCGATATCCTTCCTCGTGATTTTTGTCGTGAACTGTTTGATTTCACGTACCCGCGGATCCGGAGCGCCCATGTCGATCCACTTTTTAAAGTCGGCGATCACCGATGCGGGCATTTTTTGACTTGGCGGCATTTCATAACCCTGCCAAGTGATGGCCTCCCAAAGCACGCTTGATTCCGCGTCGCCCGGAACGATGGCTGGTCCCGCGTCGCCACCTTGCATCAACCCCATTCGCGTGTCGACCAGCAGACCGCCGCGACTGTCGCCGGCCTCGACGCTATGACACTCGTAGCAGTATTTGATCAGCGCTGGTCGGATATTGGATTCAAAGAACTTGATCTGCGCAGCAGAGGGTTGTTGCTGCCCGGAAACCGACGCCACGGACAACAACGAGAGGATGAAAATAAAGCCCGCACGTTTCATAGGAATACCCTTGGTCGAAGTCATTGCTTCTTGATCAACCATTGTTTTCGTTGAGTGTTTCGAATGAATCTCGTCGACGTTTCTTCGGTGGCCGACGTCTGGACGTTCCTTCGACGATCACCCGCATCAAATCCGATGATCGCCCCGGCGAAACCAAATCGAGCGTCAGCGTCTTGCGATCTTCGCTGAGCAAAACCCGATCCCCATCTGGACCGCCCGTGAACCGCAATTCGCGGCGTGGATTCGCTTCTCCCGCGCCGCGTCTCGAAAACCGGCGACTCTCGACGAGATCCTCGTGACGAGTAATCAACCCCAGCACGGGCCGGTCAAACGTGACCGAACCGAGGATTCGGGCAGCCCTTCTCGGGCCGGTTTGCTCAACGGGAGAGTAATGAAAGATGAAGCTACGGACGTACGAACCTTCGGGGACTTCACCCGGCGAGAGATCGTCGTTTTGAGAGTACTCACCCGGTTCCGCAATCGTCAGCTTGAGCGGGGTCGCCAAGCGAATCGAGTGCCCTTCGGGTGCTGTGAAAATGTAATCGTCACTCTCGATGAAACGAATTTGCTTGGGCCACGGCGGCACGAACTGAATGTTCTCGGTCGACGCGACAATTCCGGATGCGATCGGCCAGAGTCGACCAAATGGTTCAGGATCGAAACCGACATCCTCAATGGCTGAGTCACGCCCGATGCGGACGGATTCGCCTTCCGTCAACAATCGCTTTTCTTCGCTGTCGGGGATCGCGACTTCGACTTCACCATCAAAGACTGCGACGTTGGAGAAACCATCTTCGCGAAGATCGATCCCGAACGATGTGCCGAGATCAACGACTTTGGCCGTCGGCGTGTCGACTGAAAAACCTTCGGCACCCGGGGGCACCGTCGCCGTCAACAAACCACCCGACAACTCAGCCTGCTCGGCACTGATCAAAGTGAGTTCCGCTGGGCCTTCGAGAGTGAGCTCGACCCCGGAATCGTATTCCAGCCGAACCAATCCGCTCTCAAGTCTCATCGTTGTCGCACCAAAACGATTGCCAACATCGAATCGATCTGATTGCCAAACAGCGTTGTTCAGTTGTGCAATGGTGACGAACGAAGGTGATTCACTCGGCGCGTTTCCGATCAACGAAACGAAAAGTAATAATCCTGCTGCCAATGCTGCGATCGCGCCGACTCGAACCCAACGATGCGAGCTTGGTTCGCGTGAGTGGCTCTTTGGCGTGACCGGGGGGACCGGGGCTGTATCGGTCGACGAACCGACGGACAAATCGGTCATCAAGACGGCGTGAAGATCCAGTGCGGCAAGATATTCATCGCGAGCCGCGTCGTTGCCACGCAAGATTTGATTCAGCTCCCGCCGCTGATCCTCACCACATGTGCCGTCCATCACGGTGGAAGCCAACTCACGGATCCGCTGCTTTTCGTTCGGAGTCATCACGGGGCGACCTCCGGCGTAGACAGCTTGTCGTCCACACAGCTCATCAACGCGCTGCGAGTCCGCTGGAGTGATTTGTAAAGGGCCGTGGCGGAACGACCGACTTGACGAGCGATTTCCTCGATCGGCATTTGCTCGAAGTAGTACTTCTGGATCAGCCCCCGGGTCTTGGTCGGAAGCTCATCCACACAAGCCCGCAACGGTTCAACCCGGCGATCTAAATCGGGAGCGATGTGTTCTCTCCGAGCCACCAGCATCGACGCGACGTCTTCGTCCAGAAAGCCAGTCCAGCGCCCTGTTTTCCGAAGATGCTCTTTCGCCTTATTGGCGGCGAAACGACAGGCCCAAGGCGTGAAAGGCTGCGCAGGATCGTATTTTTCGATCTGTTTCCAAAGTGCGACAGCGGTCTCCTGAAAAACCTCTTGAGCGTCGGCAGCGTTCGGAATCAGCGCCATGATGTACCGCTGGACCTCTCGCTCACTTTTGAGCAAAAGACGCAGGAATTCGTCGTGTTCGAGTGGTTGAGAATGCAACTTCAAATCCCATCAATTGAGGGCCTTCACGCTTACTTTGCGCCGGAATGACGACTTTGGACAAATCGGCCACTATTTTCCAAAGAACCTTCGATGGTTGGACCTCACTCGCACAAATCTGCCTAGCAGCGTGGGGTTGGAGGCCTACCCGTGAACCAAATTAGTGGTGAATGCCGCGTGATTCACCGTTCCTACCGCCGCGAGCGTCCTCGGTTGGCCTGTCGGCGATGGGTTCTTCAGGCGGTCCAGGTCTGCTATCACTCAAGCTGATCGAGGCATGAAGCTTTGATGTGGATCATGCCCCGGGCACGAGATTCGTGTCGCGATGAAATCAGAGTGCAATTAGGCTCCTTTGGCGAGCTTTTTAAAAAACGAGTTTCCATCACGATGATTGACGTTTTCGGGCACGGTTCCCATTTCTGCGACGAACTCAGGTTGGCGATGCGTGCCGCAGAGGCGGCGGGCAACCTTCTGCGTGAGGGCTACGGACAGCTCAACACGGTCGAGCAAAAAGATGTCGGCGATTTGGTGTCACAAGTCGACCTCGATGCCGATCGCGCGATCGCAGAAGTCCTCCGATCAGAGAGTGACCTGCCGATTCTTTCCGAGGAACTCAGCGCATCGGTACCTGATGCGGACGAATTTTGGATCGTCGATCCTCTCGACGGCTCCAGCGCTTTTCTGCTCCAGGCCGGCGAGCATTATTCCTCCGTATTGATCGCACTTCGCCGCGACGGACAGACCATCTTGGGCGTCGCCTATTTTCCACTCACCGAAGAGTGGTTCTATGCGGAGAAGGGTCGCGGTGCTTGGCGAAACGGCAAGCGACTCGTCGTCGATGACTCGAGCGAGCCTCTTGGTGAAGTCTGGGTGGAGATGAATCAGTACGGCAACGCGAGTCGTGAGTCGGACTTCTTCGCGAACCTACGTCGACGATTGCGTTCCCACGAAGGCGCGCGGTTGGTCACCTCAGGCGTGCCCAGTTCCGGCGTGGCGATGCGGATTGCCTGCTCGGATCATTCCGTCGCAGCCGCCGTCCACGACAATCAACTCAAACACGTCAAACAAGCGCCGTGGGATATCGCCGCACCCCAGCTGATTCTCGAAGAAGCGGGCGGCGTTTTCTTGACGCCTGATGGCGAACGCACCGATCCCTTTCAAGCCGACCCGATCGTGGTCGCGAAATCAAAGCGGCTCGCAAGCGACATCATCGAACTTTCGAAGACGTCGGCCAACGCGACCGTCTCCTGACGGCGTGAGTGACAATCGCTCATGGTCTCGCCACGGGTCCGTTTAAAGCTATGATGCGGGGACCTTTCAACTCACGGTCACTCGGTGAAGACTCCGCAACAGCTCGACGCACTGCTCGAAAAACTCTACGAGGAAGGCGCCGAAAGTGATCGGCAAGCCGACAATCCGCGTGAGATGAGATTCAACATCGACCCGCAAACGGGACGATTTCTGGCCATGCTCGTCGAAGGCTATCGGCCCAATCGCATTCTTGAGATTGGCACTTCCAACGGGTACTCGACGCTGTGGCTCGCGCGAGCGGCAAAGGAAGTTCGCGCCTCGATCGACACCGTCGAGTTCAACCCGGCCAAGGTCCGCATGGCGGTAAGCAACTTCGCCGAAGCCGAGTTCGAAAAGATCATCACACTGCAAATGCGTGATGCCGGCGACTATCTCGCAAGTTGCCCCTCAGAACACTTTGACTATGTCTTCCTGGATTCGGATCGAAGCCGATACCGTGAATGGAGCGACGACCTGCTGCGCGTCCTCCGATTCGGTGTGCTCGTCGTCGACAACGCGACGTCACACGCCGAAGAATTGGAATCGCTCCGCGAACGGATCGCCGCAGAGCCTCGGCTTGAGTCGGTGACCCTACCGATCGGAAGAGGTCAACTCGTTGTCACCGCGCGTGTTGGAAATCGGGCTGAATAATGGCCGGCCGCGGTGACTATCTCAAATTGCACTTGGTGATCTTTCTGTGGGGTCTCACCGCCGCGATCGGCTACATGATCGACGTCAGCGCGACACAGTTGGTGCTGATTCGGAGTTTCCTCGCGGCTTCGATCTTGTGCTTGATGTTGGGTTCTCGGTCACGGATCTCCCCGCGCTTGGCACTCGCCCTGGTGGCCAACGGGGCGCTGCTCGGGCTGCATTGGGTGTTGTTCTTCTTGGCCGTCAAAATCGCCAGCGTGTCGATCTGCATGATCGGCATGGCCACCGTCTCGTTTTGGACGGCGCTCCTGGAACCTCTAATGATTCGCGAGCGACGATTCCAGCTGAATCAATTCGCATTGGGAGCAGTTGTGATCGGCGGCGTGTACCTGATCTATCAAACCGAGAGTCAGTTTCACACGGGCATCTTCGTGGCGCTCATGGCGTCGATCGCCGCAACCGTGTTTTCAATTTTCAACGGTCGACTTTCAGGTCGCACAGAAGACGATGTGATTGTGATGTATGAGATGGCGGGCTCCGCGCTCTTCTGCGGATCGGCTGTCTTGATCGCGCCGGTGTTTGGCATGGACTTAGCGTCGGACCGTTGGTTGCTCACGACCATGGAATGGTTCTGGATGGCGTTTCTTGTCGTCGCTTGCACCATTTTTGCGTACCAGTTGTACGTCTCCCTCTTGAAACGCCTCTCCGTCTACTCCATCAACTTTGCGAACAACCTCGAACCAATCTACGGCATCTTGCTCGGCTCCATTTTGTTCGGAGACCACCGCCATGTCGGCTGGGGATTCTACGTCGGCACCGCGTTGATTGTCGTCGTCGTTTTGTTGCAACCACAACTCGCCCGTGAGGAGCCTCGGGTCACCGAACATGAAGCCGGCTAGCCTGCCGCCTTCACGACACCAAACGCGGCGAACGATATGTCTACCGCGTTTGGTCCGCGAAGCATCGACGCTTACTTTTCTTGCGAAAGCTTCTCTTTGAAGAAATCAAGCTTGATCTTGAGCTGCTCAACTTTCGCTTTTGCAGCTTCCAGTTCTCCACGCGAACGTCGTTCCTGAACCTCCGAGACAAGTCCTTCGTCCGTGAGTTTCTTGACGCGATCGTAATCCGCTTGTACCAAGCGAAGCTGTGTCTCCATTGCGTTCAGCTCCGAAGCGAGAACCTTGGCCTGCACCTCCAACGAACGTTGTTTCGCCGACACGGCTTCGTCCGTTTTGCTCCCGATGGAATGAACGTGCTCCAGAAGTGCACGCATCTGTTCGACTTCGGCCCGGCTGCGTGCGACCGCTTTTTCTGTTTCAAGTCCGGCGGCTTTCGTTGCCTCACCCATCTCGTATCGCTTTTCATTGATCCGGAACTGTTCTTGATTCAGTTGCAACAGTTCTTCCGCTGATTTGAGTCGCGACACCAAGACGTCTTTCAATGAGTCGATCTGTGACGTCACATCCGCTAGTTGCAACTTTGCCATGTCTTCCGACTCGGCGAGCTTGTCGAGTTCCTTCCTCGCGTCCTGGAGTTGAGTCTCTAAAACAGTCTGGAGGGCCTGCATCTTTTCGTTGGCGACGCGATCGTTCGGACGGACTTTCTTCTGTGATTTTTTAAGCTGTTCAGTCGCGGCGGCGATCTGTGCTTGCTGTCGCTCCAAGTGAGCTCTCGAAGCCTCGTAGCTCTTAGCAACTTGTTCCAAGCGAACACCGACATCCCGTTGATCTGCCTGCAGAGAGAAGATTGCTTCGACAAGAGCCAGTGCTTCGTCCGCCTCCACTTTTGTCGGAGTCTCGGGTTCATTGGCACTCAGGGCGCGAGCCAGTTCGCGTTCGAGCTGTTGGATGAACTGCTTACGTTCTTCCGACTTTCGAAGCACCAGGGCATCTTTCTTGATTTGATCCTCAAGTTCGTGCCGGTCCTTCTGCTGGCGTTCGATCTGCACTCGTAGTTCGGTGTTGATCTCGGTCAGCTTCGCCATCTCCTCTCTCAGCTGTTTTTCCGCGGCGATCGCACGATCGAGTTCGGACGAATCGGCGACTTCGGCATCCTTTGAAAGCCACACGAATTCTCTCAGCCTGGGCGTTTCCTCATCCGCGTTGGCACCCGCGGCCAAGGAAATCGCGCCACTGAGTTTGCCCGCACCATCGCGGCGGAAGGTGATGTCACCGAACTCGCCATCACCGATCCGGAATTGTCCGTTGTATCGTTGCTGAACCCGAGACCACCGAAGTTGCAGCATTCCCTCGCGTCCGTCGCTGTCCGTGACGCGTCCCGAATACCAGTCGTTGCCGTCGACGCGTTCGAGCTCGACCGATTTCCAAGTATCGCCCTTCCACGATCCCGAGACATCGGGTGCGGCAGTGGCTTGGAATAGCAAAAAAGAAACACCGATCAGTGACAGCATCGCGAGGGCTCCATTTCGAACAGACTTGGGTATGGGACGTGATTCAATGCGCGCCTTCGTCGGGTGGCGGAGCGTCTCCGGTAACTCAACGTTGGTCGGCTGTTGAAGATGAGCGAGGCAGGCTTCGAGCAGCTCCGCGACTTCTTCGGCAGTCTGGTAGCGGTCACTGGCCTGCTTGGCCATCAAGCGGTCAATGATGCGGCACATCCAAAGAGGAACATCTGCGTTGATCTCACGGATGTCACGTGGATCGGTGTCGGTGATTCGTCGCAGGATTCCATAGGCCGTGTCGGCACGGAAGGGAGGTCGTCCGGTGAACGCCGTATACAGGATGCTGCCGAGACTGAAGAGATCACTGCGATGATCCACCGACTCGCCACGAGCTTGTTCCGGTGACATGTACTGTGGCGTTCCGGCGATCAGGCCCGTTTGCGTCATCGAAGCGTCATCCATCACCCTGGCGACACCAAAGTCGGTGATCCAAAGACGCTCGATTCCGTCGTTGAGCAGAATATTTGCGGGCTTGATGTCTCGATGGACGAGCCCTTGTTCGTGTGCGGCCGCTAGTCCGGATGCGATCTGTCGTCCGATACGAAGCACCTGTGTCACGGACATCGGCCCACTGTCATCCAACCGTTTTTGCAGCGAAGGCCCTCGGGCGAAGGGCATCACGAGGTATGGCAACCCAGCCGCCTCGGCGACGCCATAGATGTCGATCACATTGTCATGAGTGATTGCCGCAGCAGCCCGAGCCTCTCGCTGGAATCGCTGCCGGGCCGAACCGTTGTCGGCCAAGTGTGGAGCCATGACCTTGATCGCAACCACTCTTTGAAGCGAACGGTCGTAACCCTTAAGCACTCCGCCCATCCCGCCGACTCCGATCACCCCACTGATCTCGTACTCCCCGAGTCGACCCAACATGCCCGGATCATCCGACGGAGCGAGGGAATCCAACACACTGAGAACCTGCTTGTTCCCCTCGTTGGTCGAATCCAGGGAGGTGTCCTCCACCACATCTCCATCGCCGCCGAGCAACTCCATGACTTCTGTCCAAAGCTCGGGCTCAGCCGCTGATCGGGTGAGCTGATGCTGACAGACTTTGCATTCGGCGAGATGCGTTTCAAACTCCTCGCGGGTCGCATCGTCGAGTGTGTCTTCAAGAAAAGCTTCAATCGGTCGAGAGCTGCACGATTCGCTTGCCATCGATTAATCCTCGGTTTCCCATTGCTCAAATGTTTGCACCGCGTTGCGCAGCCGTCGCATCACACGACTGCGAGCCGCATAAATGCTGCCCACCGGCAGACCAAGCGACGATGACGCGGCTTCGATCGAACGGCCTTGCAAAACGGTGAATTCGAAAGCCGCCCACGTCGACTCTGCCACCTCACCACGCACCTGTTCGGCGGCCCGTTGAAACAACTCGCGCCGATATTCCAATTGAATCAACGACTCCGTTTCAGCGCTCTCCTCATTCGCAACGGTTGAAAGCACATCCAAGACGTCGGAACCGCCCGCCGCACGATCCGGAGCCCCGCGGGTCAATGCCTTGAGAATCGCGTTGCGCGTGATTCGGCTCAACCAATGACGAAATCGGGTCTCGTCGCCGCGGCGTTCGTACCTTGAGATCGCACTGGAAACAGAAAACAGGACCTGCTGAACGAGATCCAACGCATCGGAATGCTGCAACCCTTTCGCCCGCGCGGTCCGAAATATGACCGGACGATACAGTTGCTCGAACGTCTCCCATGCCGCGCGATCCGACGGATCGCGAACGCGTCCGATCAGGGTTTCGCTGGTTTCTGGGAACTCTTGCACGTCATTTCTCCGGGTGGTTACGGAACCTAATCCGGCTCATCCACGAATCTGACACAGAAAAAGAGTTTCCTGGCAAGAAATTTTCGTACACCCTGACGAGCGCCTTGAAAACACAGCGGCTATCGCTGGACAGCGATTTTCCCCATCACTCGGCAGCCCCCATCCAACCGCTTGCCGCAACATGTTGAGAAACGCGGGATTCTCAGAGTCAGCTTTGTGCCCGAGCAGAATCGCATGCAGACGATCGTCGGCATAGGACCACGCTGCAACGTCAAGCGAATCAATAGCGTCCCACGAGTCGCATCATCTATTCCACATAGATCAGTTCGGCGGTGTTCAAGAAAGCACGACAAAACGCGGTCAAATCATGTTCTTTGATGAATGCTTCACCGATCTGTATTTCTTCGTCGCTCGGCGTTCGCGAGTAACCCAAGCGAAACAAGTGCTGTAGCTGCGCGGCAACACTCTGGCCCGATTCACGTTTCACACGCTCGGCCAAGCACGCCGCCATGTCGAGCGTGAAACGATGGTTGAGCATCGTGAGCGCTTGGAGGGGAGTCGTCGTTTGGGCTCGCTTCGGAGCCGTGAATGCGCAGTCCGGCTGATCAAAATCGGTCATCAGATCGATCACCGAAGCACGCGCGTTTTGGTGATAGATCGCCCGGCGATAAGTCTCTGCGCCGTGCTCATCTCTCGGCACGTAGGTTGAAACGTTGTCTTGCAAATAGTGGTAAAGACGAAAGCCGGGTCCACCGTTGTCGTTGACGGGCAACTTGCCCGCAATCTCGAGGATGCTGTCGCGGATTTCCTCGGCGGATAGCCTTCGTGGGGGAAACCTCCACAAGAGGCGTGCCTCCCCGTCAACACGTGCGGCCTCCTCGTCGTATGACGAAGACTGTCGATACGTTTCCGAGAGCATGATCATTCGATGCATCGGCTTGATCCGCCATCCGAAGTCACGAAGCTTGACCGCGAGAAATTCCAACAGCGCTGGATGTGTGGGGCGGCCACCCATGTACCCAAAGTCACTCGGCGTATCAACGATTCCCGTGCCGAAGTGATAATGCCAAATTCGATTTGCAAGAACACGCAGCGTCCGAGCATTCTTTGGATGGGTGATCCAGTCCGCCAGTGTTTGCCGCCGCCGTGCTTCGCTGGAAATCAGCTCCAACTGATAAGGCGGAATCACAGAACTGAGTGATGAGAGGCTTTTGATCTCGACCGGCTCTCCTGGTTTTTGCGGGCTGCCACCGAGAAAGAGATGAAAGGGTCCCTTCGCTTCCGCTTCCACGCGTGTCCCGATCCAGACCGAAGGAGCGTCAGGCAACTCGCGCATTTGTTTTTTGATTTCTGCCAGTTGTTTGCCGAGCTGCTTTTCGATCGCGCGATCTTCGTCCGTTGTCTCGACCTTTAGCAACCGATGTCTTACGGCGGGCGACGTCGTCTTTTCGGTTGAAGTTCCCGTACTCGGTGGGTCCCATCCGATGGGCTTGCGGTCGCCGCCATCCGCGACCGTCCGCCAAGTCTCGCCGTCATTGGAAACCTCAATTCGGTACTCGGCGATGAACGCGAACTTACGTTGCTCGGGCTTCGCCTCACCACGAGCGCTCGAAAAAACAACACGGTTGATTTCGGTCGGTTCCGCGAGTTGCACCGTGAGATGATTGTCCGCCGAAAGGAAACGCTCACCCGTTTTTCCGTCGATCGCGATGTGTGGTCCGTAGGCACCCGGGAAATCGTCAATCTTGCGCGAAGGTCCAGAGGCAACACCACCGTTCTTGGCGAGCGCGACATTCCGCGGGTTCTCACCGCTCGACCAAATTTCAAACTCGTCGATGGTGAATCCGGCCGCACGATTGAGATCCGTGTCCCGGGCCTCGCAAACCAACCGGACATAACTCGCGACCACCGGGTCAAATCGATCTTCGGTACCGGTGCGTCGGATCGGCTCACGTGGCCACTGGAGTGCAAGTTCGCTGATGTGAGCTTTCGCCCGATCAAGAATCTTGTGCTGCAGTTCCGCTTTGGACTTCTCGATTTCAGCCTGTCTCGCTTGGAGCGGCTTCAGCTGTTCCGCACGACGCTTCCGCGCTTCGGTGGTCGCAAGGGGAACGGCTCCATGTCGCACGGCCGCAAACGTGGCATACAACGAATAATAGTCTTGCTGACTGATGGGATCGAATTTGTGGTCATGGCAACGAGCACAGCCGATCGTCATCCCCAGGAACGCCTGACCGGTGGCGCTGATCATCTCATCGAGCGTGTTGGCTCGTATCTGCGCGCGCTGGACAGCATCTTGATTGCCGACGTTGTCGTAGGGACCCGCGACGAGAAACGCACTCCCAATTGCCATATCGGGTTCATCGTTCTCAAGAACGTCGCCGGCGAGATGTTCACGAATGAATTGATCGAAAGGCTTGTCCTCGTTGAGTGAACGAATCACATAGTCACGAAACGGCCAGAGGTTATCGATCAACACGTTTCGTTCGAAACCATTGCTCTCACCAAATCGAACGACATCTAACCAGTGCCGCCCCCAACGTTCGCCGTAGCGTGGCGACGCTAAAAGTCGATCGACCAAACGTTCATACGCCTTCGGATCGGGGTCCTCCAAAAACGCCGCCACTGCGGCGGGCGACGGAGGCAAACCCGTGAGGTCATAAGTCGCGCGGCGAATCAACGTGACTCGATCTGCGGGTGGATTTCGTTCGAGCCCGTTTTCACTCAACCGCGCTCCGATGAAATCATCGATCGTCGCCTCACCGACGGTTTCCGCGATCGGTTGCAACGACCACCACGTTTCATCGGCTTTCGCGGCTTCCCGTACAATGATGCCTTCGGGCCATCTCGCACCTTCGTCGACCCATCGACGAATCAGCTGGACCTGATCTTCCGACAACGGCTCGGCACCCTGCGGCATTTCGGGCGGATCCCCATCGACGCCCGCAATGAGGTCAACCAGATGAGAGGCACCTGAATCACCGGGCTCAACGAAGCCCTGATCGAGAACGTCTTGAAGGGTTGCGAGCGAAACATCGCCTTTCGAGTTGTTCGGCGAATGACAGCGGACGCAGTGTTCGGAGAGGATCGGGGCGATCATCTCCTCGAAATCAATCGGTTCCGATCCGCGTCCCAAAGAACAAACGCTGACCAGGAAACCCAAAGACGCAATACGTACCCAGCCAATGCGTGCTCTCATCACGATGTCTCCCGAGTAACCAGACTCGGCATGATACTCGAGTGGATGAGTCTACGGGGACTTCGACAGCCGATCGAGATCTTCCAGTTTCAATCGGACACTGAGAATGTACGGTGGTTCTCCCTTCGTCCAATGTCCGTAGGTGGTTGTGACAAACGTGCCATCGGGCAATAGCTCAACACCGGGATAGGCGGTGTCATAGCCTTTGGTATTTTCTTTGAGTCGTACCGAGTATTGACCGCGGTTCCCTTCGACAAGATCTTCCCAGGTACCAACCCACGCCACCCAATCTCCTTCGAACGGACGCTCAGCCGCCTTCGACTTCGGTGAGCGACAACGGAAACTGATCAGCAAGCGACCATCCGGCGCGTATTTGCCCGTGTGTCGATCTCCGGTGAGAGCGAGCGGAACTTCGCGCGGCTCTGTCCAAGTCTTTCCTTCATCGTCCGAAAAGATCACGTAAGAGTTCTTTCGACGGGCATTCTCACGCAGCAACACAGCCATGCGTTTCCCGTCCGGCGAACGAATCACACCAGGCTCACAGAGATGAATGTCCGACGAAGCAAAGACCGACTCGGGCTCGGACCAAGTCAACCCGCCGTCGGTCGACAGCGTCTGCAAAAGCGTGAATGTTCCGGTCGCCTTACCACCAGCCCGAAAGAAACGACCGTCATCATGGAACATGGCGAGATAGTGGCCCGGTCCAGACCGAAGTGCTTCGACAAAGCCCATCACCACAATGCCGCCCCAATCACCGACTGGCTTGAGTTCACTCCATGAGCCTCCGTCGTCTTCGGACACGGACAACCGCGCCGGGTACAAGCCCGACCACAGAATCAAGCGTTTCACGCCACCGGCATCGACGACACGATGAATGGTCGGCACCTCTTTCGATGTTCGCCAACTCTCAGGAGTCGGCAGCCGCTCACCCCAAGTTCGCCCGCCATCGGTGCTCCGCTTGTAAACAATGCCGCCACGCCCATGCCCTTTCGGATAGACACAAAGAATGGTCTTTCCATCCTCCAGAAGACATGTCGTGGGATGCCCGAGATATTGTCCCGCCTCCCGATCAACGATCACTTGGAGTTCGGCTCGGTTGTTAAGGTCAATCACCTGTGGATACTCAGGGTCCGCGCCGACCGCTACCTCACTCCACACGGTCGCGGTGAACGCGACCGCAACCAATCCAAGCACCAAACGCATCTTCAAACCGCCGTGATTGCATTAAGAAACCGCCGAAGTGCTCCACTCCGGCGGTTCGCATCTTAATCGATCCGCGCGCCTATTGATTGAGCGCCTCCTCAATCGTTTCCTTGTTCGCACGGGTTCCGAGGGCCCCCCAAAGCCCATAGGGGCTTTTGCTTCCTGGCTGACGGTCGCCGGTGCCGTTCCATATCACGTTGCCGGCGTTCCGATCCCCGGCCTCGATCGAATCGGTCATGAAGATCACCGCACCGTCGCCCATCAAGATATGGGCGCCGCCTTGGTGTCGACTGCTCGCCCCATAAATCCCACGCGTGAACGTGTTGTTTCCGTTGCTGCAGACAGGCCCATTAGGCGGCAGGATTGTCGTGATACCCGTGTTGACCGCCATCCCGTTCATCCACTTCAAACCGCGCTGGATCTCGGCGTTGACGACGAGGTTCGCGCCGGGCACCCAAAACCGAGGCCGCTCCGGATCGATGTCGTTGTAACAGGCACCTGGATTGTTCAGGATCGTGTTTTCACGGTCCACCTGTGTCGTGATGTCGTTGTCACCGAGATCCGTGTTGATCTCACCGCCCATCATGGTATTGGAGAGACCATCGAGCACGTCGCGGAAACGTGTGTACTCGCGGGGCACAAACATGCCACGCGTTGTCGAGCGCATTCGCTGAAATCGCACCGGGGCGAGGACACCTGTTTGATTTCGGCCGCCATTGTTTTGGAACTGGATCGAATCACCGATTCCGACCGCATAGTTGGTCCGACCCTGTCCCGGGAGACCGACTCCCGGATCACTGGGACAACGATAAGTCGGAATATTGGTGAGCCAGGGGTCGTACTGAAATTGTCCGTGCTGAGCCAGATTCATGGCTACTTGCGGGCCCATCGGCGCGAAGTACAGACCCTGCGCCGAAGCCGGCTCGCGGACGGCAAACGGGTTGCTGATCTGCTCCCAGAGTGCTTGCTGCTCCACGAAGGGGGTGAGTGGAACGAGCGGACTCAAGTTGTGAAAGTTGTTTCCGCCGTAGGGGGCACCCAAAGGAACCGGGGTCCGCGCTTGAATGTTGTTGCCGAACCGATACGTTCCGCCGCGAATCGCGGGCAGTCGTTTGTAGGTCGCGTGATAGTTCTGAAACCCGAGTCCAATCTGCTTGAGATTGTTGCTGCAACTCATTCGTCGCGCCGCTTCCCGAGCGGCCTGCACGGCGGGAAGCAACAGTCCCACCAATATTCCAATGATTGCGATCACCACCAACAATTCCACGAGCGTGAACCCGCGGCGACTTCGTAAGGCCATCTGAACGTCCTCGAAGAAAGGAAATGATGTGCCTTGACCGACTCTATTCGTCGTCAAAGCTGTCCCCATCCTCTTCGACTCCGTCGCCCTCGTTCACGCGCGCCGCGACATCCGGATTCTCATCAAGATAAGCCTGAACAGAACCTGGTTCCGGACCCTGGGGCTGATTCGCATCCCCGCACCCCGAAACCAAACCGATTAGAACAAGAAGAGATGTAATCAGGCGAATGCGAACAGTCATCAACACACTCCGAACCGGCAACAAATCAAAGAGGTCCGCCGGTTATATCGCCGCCACAAATACGAAGCAAAGAAATTCTGGACGCGTGTCTCCAACACAGTCACGCAAGTACAGATGTTTACGTGATCGTGAACTCACATTGGCGCAATGCGACGTGAACCGACATCCGTCGTCAGCACCACGTGCGCATCAAATGCATCGTGAATCAGTTGATGCTTGAGCGATTGATGATCCGCAGAGTCCCAGAGGTCGTCGAACTCCCAAGGGTCGTTCTGTAAATCGTAGAGTTCACCGAGTCGCTTGTCGTGATACATGCAGAGCTTGTACCTGTCGGTGCGATACATCGTCCCATAGGTGCCCGATCCGCCTGTGAAGTGCGGATCCAGCGCATCGAAATACTCACTTCGAACGAAATCTCGATGAAGCGTGTCGTCGTCCGAATCACCCATGAGAATGGGCCGCAGACTTTTTCCCTGCATATACGACGGACACTCTAATCCGCAGAGCTCCATCAGCGTCGACGTCAGGTCGAGCAACTCGACCAACGCATCGCTGGTGACCGCCGACCGAATCTTGCCCGGACAAGAAAAGATCAACGGCACACGAACGAGACCTTCGTAGAAACGGCACCCTTTAAACATCAAGCCGTGATCACCTAGAGCCTCGCCATGATCACTGGTGAAAATGATGATGGTATTGTCACGCTGCCGTGTTGCCTCAAGAACATCGAGGATGCGAGCGAGCTGATCATCGATCTGAGCAATCATCGCATAGTAATTCGCCTGAACTCTCCAGGCATCATGCTCTTCGGGTGTGCGAAGTTGATCCTGGAAATCGAGTGCGGCGAGCTTGGCCTGCTGGGCAAGATCGGTCTCACGGAAGTGTGGTCCCGGCATCGCGTCGGGATCAAATCGATTCGCATACACGCTCGGTGGGATGAACGGCGGATGGGGATCGTAGACATTCAAATTCAAGAGCCAGGGCGTCTCGCTCGCCTCCTTTGTCTCAAGAAATTCGATCGCACATTCGCTCGCCCAAGTCGTTTGGTGGTACTCCGGAGGCACGCGGTCCTCGGAGGCGCGCAACTCATCAAGATCCCCACCACGCTCGCGAACCCACTCGGCATAGTCATGTCCGCTCGGCCAGTCATCACGCGGCGCATGGCTGAACCGCCAATACGAAAACCCATCATCGAGTCGAGGCTCCGTTCTGCGGCCCGCACTTTGAAGATGGAATTTTCCGATCAGCCCACACTCGTAACCCGCATCCGCGATCAGCTTGGTGATAACGGGTGGATGACTTGGGAAACTCTCATTGCCATTTCGAGTGTTATGAAGCCTCGAGGGATACATCCCCGTCATGAAGCTCGAGCGACTCGGAGTGCAGATCGGACTTTGACAGTAGGCTCGGGTGAACGCGACGCCTTCATGAACCAAACGATCGACGGTCGGCGTGATCACGTGTGGGTTTCCCAGTGCACCGATCGTGTCAAAACGTTGTTGGTCCGTGCAGTACCAGAGAATGTTGGGGCGGTCCATGAATCAAAACGGCACTAATGGCATGCGAGCAGCAGGGCGAACTGCCCACCGACACAAAACGTCTTGGACACCCCGGGCGCGCGATACCCTGAAAGTCAAACCCGCACGCCTAGCAGGCAAGCATAGCGTTCAACAGGTCGTTGGCGTAACGGCGGAAGAACCAAAAACATCTGGCGACGCCACCGCGCGATTGATGCGCTGCGCGTTTGACACCAGGTCCTCGTAGTCGCCGTTCTGTGGGAGCGGAATCGACAACGTGAAACGAGTTCCTTTCCCAAACTCAGAGTCGACTGTCACAAGGCCACCGCGCAGCTCCACCGCTCGTTTCAACACGGACGTTCCGATACCGCGACCCGAAATTTCGCTAGCCTCGTCGCGGGTCGAGACTCCGCTACTGAACATGGCGTCGACAAGACTCTCATGGTTTTCGTGGGGTAGCCCCGCTTCGATCGCCCTCAGTTTGATGCGTTGCCAATCAATACCGCGACCGTCATCCGAAACCGTGACACGAAGTGTTCCGGCGAGGATACGGGAATCAATCTTGAGCAACCCACGCCTTGCCTTTCCGGCTTCCGAACGCTCCTGGACCTCCTCGATTCCATGGTCGATTGCGTTTCGAACGACATGAGTCAACCCGCTCCAAATGGGCCCAAACTCATTGGCGTCGAGTCGCAGCTCCGGTTCGACCGTGATTGCAACATCCACCTCTTTGCCAAGTCTTTCGGCAAGACGCGTCGCGGCCCTCGAAAGCTGTTCCATATTCCGTTGCACCAACTCGAAACGCCAACGTTTGACCGGTAAGACAAATCCGATCGAGTCCTGGATTCGAGACAGTCGTTCGATGTAACCCTCATGCTCCGCCACCGTGATTCGAACATCATCACTCTCCGTTAGCACTCTGTCCAAGCGATCAATTCGTGTCTCCCACGCGTGACGTAGCGGGTCCATGGCGTTCTGCACCGAGTCGCCATGGATCAACGAGTCTTCAGCCTGATGCACCAAAGCAGAAAACTGCTCGAATCCGAAGACGCTTGCATCCCCCTTGATGGTATGAAGAATCTGTCGACGCGTCTCCTCGGAGGTGGTCTCTTCGATCGCCTCTCGAAGAGCGCTACTTGTTTCGTTTACGAAACGGGCGAAAAGCGTTCGGTCCCGGATGACATGTCCGATCACGTGACTGAATTCACGAGCCTCCGCCTCCGCTCGCGATCTCTCAATTTCGTCAGTCAAATCCCGGATCACGATCAGGTATCCGGTGACTTCATTGTTGTCTCGGACCTGCCGATACTCCAATCCGAATTGGCGGCCATCATGATCCATCAAACGAACGGCTTGCGAAACCGCCACGTCGAAGGGAAGGATGTCCAGAATGATTTGCTCGAAGCCCAATTGGATTTCGAGTGCCTTGTCGCCACCGATCGAATCCCAAAACGGCTCTCCGATCGTTGCCTCTCCGAACCACTCGGTGACCTTCGATGAGCCACCCGACTGAACGAGCCCGTCAAGATCCACCGGTAAAAGACCATCGCCCGTTGAATCGAGCAGGAGACCAATTCTCCGATCACGTTGCACAAGATCAGCATGGGCAAGCCGCAACGAGTCGAGTTGACTTCGAATGCGTTGGGATTCAGCACTCGTCGATGACACATTCGACCCGGCGGGCGACCCAGTCTCAGAAGTATGGGACAGGGCTATGCGTACGGCAAACCGCTCGAGGGAGAGCCGACGTCCCCAGGTATCATTCGCGCTCGCCGACGGAACACCCTCATTCGGTATCGTTACGACGGAACCGATTTCGCAACATCCAAGCCAATAGACTGATCGCTACGATCATCAAGGCGAGCGACAAGGGTCGTGTCCACAGCGGCGCGAGACTCCCCCCACTCTGCATGAGCCCCGCTGCAAGATGCTCTTCACCGATTGGCGTGAGGACAAAGCCGATCACCAGCGGTGCCAGCGGAATCTTCAAGCGTTCGAGCCCGTAGCCAGCGAGTCCGATCGCGAGCATGACCCAAACATCAAACATTCGATTCGCCAGCGCGTAGGAACCGATCACGCAAAAGATCAAGACCACGGGAATCAGTACGTACCGTGGAACGCGGGCAGCTCGGGCCATCCATCGCACGCCGACCAGAAGAAACAGCAGCGTGAGTGCGTTGGCCATTAACATCGTGCCGATCATCGTCTGCATGATAAGCGGATCACTTTGCACCAACATCGGCCCGGGTTGTAGGCCATGGAGGATCAACGCACCAAGAAGAATCGCGTCGATCAAGCTGCCCGGAATTCCCATCGCAACCAACGGGATTAGGGCCCCACCGACCGTGGCATTGTTCGCCGTTTCCGCCGCGACAATTCCCTCTTCGCTACCTGTTCCGAATTGCTCAGGCGTCTTCGAACCACGCTTGGCAGCGGCATAGGCAACGATTGAACCCACGTTGGCACCGATCCCTGGCAAAATGCCGATCCAGGTTCCGATCAAAGCAGAACGAATGAGATTCCACCCATGCGTTAGCAAATCACCCACACGAAAATCCAATCGATCGGGCTCGTTCCGTTCGACCTCCGACTCGTCTATCGGCCCCTGCAACAACTGCTGAATCACCTGATTGATGGCGAACAGGCCGATCAAAACCGGTAACAACTTGAAACCGTCGTCCAATGCGTGAAGCCCAAACGTCAATCGCGGCTGGCCCGTCGCGGGCGAACTGCCCGGCATCGCCAACATCACTCCGATGGCACCCGACAACAAACCGAGACTCATTGATTTACCGCCGACCGTGACGATCAAAACCATCGCGACCACCACCAGCGCGAAGAACTCAAAGGGCCCGAACGATAACGAGAGCTTTGCCATCGGTGTCGCGAGCAAGAGCAAAAACAACCAAGACACCATGCCGCCCACAAACGAACCTCCAATCCCGAGCGCCAAAGCCCGACCCGCTTTTCCGCTTCGAGCCAGCGGGTAACCATCGAGCGTCGTCATGATCGATGCAGGCGTTCCGGGCATGCGAAGCAACGTCGCGGTGACAAAACCACCACTCACCGAGCCCACATACATCGAAACCAGCAATACCAACGCGAGTTCGCCGGGCATCGAATACGTCAGCGGCAATGCCAACGCGATCAACATTGCGCCCGTGAGGCCCGGAATCGCTCCCACCAAGACACCGAGCACCGATCCTGTCACCGCAAGTGAGAGCCCCGCAGGTGAAAACAACAATGCGACGACTTCACTCATGGCAAATCCACCACCAACACCTGCGTGAACAACCAATGGATAGCCAAGCCCATGAACGCTGCGACACAACCGATCGACGCCACGACGCGCATGCGGGTCGCGCCCGACTTCCAATTCGGTCTCGCTAGCACGATGCCCGCAACGAGGGTGAAGACCACGGTCGCGATCCGAAAACCGACGACGCGACTTTGCAGGACAACGACGTAGGCTAGCAGCGCGACGGAGATCAACATCGTTGTCCGCGAATCTCGACCCATCGGCTCACTTGTTCTTGGCGATGCCGTTTCTTCCGAGGATCTGCGTCCAACGCTGCGCGTGATGGCGAGCACGACACTTGCAATCAACCCAGCGAACGCCCAGAGCGAGAAGTTTGGCAGCGCGGAGAGTTGCTTCGGTGCCACGGCCGCGATCGCGCTTTCCCTCGCCGCCAAGTCCTCCGCTAACTCGTCGCCGCGCAACAGCGTCGGTTCCATTCCCATTTGGGATAGCTTCGATCGAACGTCTTGCACGGCCATCGCGGCATCGATCGCGTCCGCAATCACGGCAACGCGTTCCGGAGGCGTTCCGGCCGGCGCCCACCAAAATTGCATGTTTTGGTTGACCACGTCAAAACCCTGTTCGCGAGCCGTCGCGAGATCGGGCAACGACGGATCGCGGAATTCTCCCAACAAGGCCAGTGCACGGATACCGCTGGGCCGAAACTGAACGTATTCCGCAATCGAAAACGACGTCACGTCGACGTGTCCACCTTGAAGCGCAGCGAACCGTTTCGCTCCTCCGCCCGATTGGGTGTAGCGGAACGCGGCACCCTCTCGCTCCGCCTCCAACATCAAACCCGCGAAATAGCTCGGAGCACCGACGTTCGCAGCAAAGACGAGCGACTCTGGCTCGGCAGCGGCCCGAGCCATCAACGCGGCCAAGTCCTTGATCGGTGAAGACTCAGACACTGCAATCACTTGAGTCGCGTTCGAACTGCCCGCGATCGGCTCAAACGCTTCGGGGCCGTACGCCGCTTGGCCAGAGTGCTTCGCGGTCAAGATACCTTCGTGCAAGAGTAGGAGCGTGTAACCATCGGGACGGGCGTTTTTGACGCGTCGACTACCGATCGTACCTCCGGCTCCGGGAACATTGAGGACCACCATCGGTTGTGGCAACAAATCATTCGACTCAATGGCCTGCTGAATCAATCGGCCGAAAGTGTCACTCCCCCCACCCGCACCGAACGGAATCACCAACTTGATCGGCCGCGAGGGATAGTGCGTCGTCGATTTCCTGTCACAACCGGTTAGGGTTGCGACCAACAAGAGCAAGACAAGCTGAGGACACGAGGGCAAATTCGACATTCAAACAGTGTATCAACTCGAATTCGCGAGGAAGGACGCACCCGTCGTCCGACGGTGCTTACAATGCTGCTCCCCTAAACCCCACCTCTGTCTCGTTGTGCGTCGTGAAATGAGATTCTCACAGTCCGCTTTCTTTTGTTTCGCACTGCTTCTTTCGCATGCGAGTTTTGGCGAGGAGCCAAACGTCGCGACGACCATGGACTGGTACAACGCGGCAGCCTGGGAATCGCTGGATGGAAAGCCGGTGACTGAAAACTGGGAATTTACGGACGAAGAAATCCGGCTCGTCTCCCCGCGTGGTGGAAACGGAAGCATCGTCACGCCACCGCTTCCGTCAAACTTTGAGTTGTCTTGGAGCTGGAAAATCGAAACGAAAGCCAACACCGGTCTCAAGTACCGAGTCCGACGATTCGGGAAGCAACTCTTTAACAACAAGTATCTCGGAATCGAATATCAAATCATTGATGAGAAGCCCGGTTCACTGACGAAGGGTAGCACGGCTTCCATTTATGATTTGGTCGCCCCGAGTAAAAAGACACTCCACCCGGCAGGTGAATGGAACCGCGCGCGTATCATCGCCAACGGCCCCCGTCTCGAGCACTACCTAAATGGCGAACTTGTCGCGTCCGCGAGCACGCAGGGACCGACTTGGGACTTGGCGATCGCGCTGAGCAAGTTCTACGGCTCGGTCGGCTTCGGGATGCCAACCGATGGCGACCGGATCATGCTCACGGACCACGGCGGAAAAGCGGTTTACAAGGATTTTCGGTTCGCCACACTCGAGCCAGTTCCCTCGAGCGGAAACACCGCCGCTCCCGGGCCGTTTCTCGGCAACGCGATTCGAAATAGCTGGGCCGATCAGAAATCGATTGTGGTTTGGACACGAACCACAAAACATCCGGAGTTCAACGCGAACGGAAAACAGTTCCTACCGCTCAGCCGAGACGAACAACGCAAGCTCGCCAAATCGAACGACGCGAATGCCATCCATGCCGCACAGATTCCCGAAGGAGCCACGCTCGAGGACATGATCGGAGCTTGTCCCGGCACACCAGGCCAAGTACGGCTGATGTACTTTCCCGGCAAACAACGTAACGCAATCAAGACGACAGACTGGCGGACGACTTCTTCTGAGAGCGACTTCACCACGCAGTGGAAGCTCGAAGACCTGAAACCAAATACTTCGTATGCCGCAATCGTCGAGGCCCGCAGCGTCGACGGCGGTCCGACAACGGCCGTTATTCGAGGTGCATTCCGAACCGCACCGCCGGTAAACAAAAAGGAAAACATCTCCTTTTGCATCACCACATGTCACGACTTCATCCGCACCGATGACGGCTTGAATGGACATCTGATCTATCCCGCCATGACGAAGATTGCCCCGGACTTCGTCGTCCACGCAGGTGATATCGAGTACTACGACAAACCGGATCCGTGGGCGATGACCAAACCCTTGATGCGATTCAAATGGGGCCGCATCTTCGCACTGCCAAACAATCGAGCGTTCTACAGCACTCACTCGAGCTACTTTTTGAAAGACGACCACGACACACTCAAGAATGACTGCTGGGCGGGTCAAACCTATGGGTCGGTCACTTTTGAAGAAGGCGTGCAGATCTTCAACGAAGAACAATTCCCATCGCTCACACCCCGCTACACAACGACCCGATGGGGAAAAGACTTACAAGTTTGGTTCCTCGAAGGCCGCGACTACCGAAGTCCGAACAACGTCCCCGACGGACCACAGAAAACGATTCTCGGGGCCGAGCAAAAAGCGTGGTTGTTTCGCACGCTCGCGGAGTCAAAAGCGGCATTCAAATTGATTTGCAGCCCGACACCGATCGTCGGTCCGGATCGCAACAACAAGAAAGACAATCATGCCAATGACGTCTTCGTTTACGAAGGCGATGAAATTCGTCAGCAACTCTCGATAGTTGAAAACGTCATCGTGCTGTGCGGTGATCGGCACTGGCAATATGCGTCGGTTGACGAATCCAATACTCTCTGGGAATTCGGATGCGGACCGGGCAGCGAGAAACACCAACTCGGATGGAAGCCGGGCGACGAACGCCCACAGCATCGTTTCCTTCGGGTCAAAGGTGGGTTTCTTTCGGGCCAACTCAAATACGTCGGTGAAAAGAAGACACCGAAGTTGACGATCCGCCATCACGCAGTGACCGGGGAAGGAGTGAGTGAATTTGAGTTTCCGCGCAAAGACTGATTGCAACGCCACGAGCCGCGCTGATGACGATGACAGCCGACCGACCAACGATCCTCTCGCTCGGCGAAGTGTTGTGGGACCTGTTTCCCGAAGGCGAGCGATTCGGAGGTGCTCCAGCCAACTTTGCTTGCCACGCCGCTTTAGCAGGAAGCGATGTCACGATGATCAGCGCGGTCGGACGAGATGAACGCGGCGATCGCGCTCGCCAGATTCTCAAGTCCTATCACGTCGACGTCACCTTGCTTCAAACGGCGGAGAAACCCACGGGAACCGTCGGCGTCGAAGTGGATGCTTCGGGAAAACCGAGCTTCACGATTGACACGGACTCGGCCTGGGATTGTCTCCATTGGGCCGACAGTCTTGAGTCCACGATTCGAAATGCTGACCTCGTGTATTTCGGCACCCTCGGACAACGTTCGGCGGCGTCAAGGCAGGTCATTCGCCGTTGCCTCGAAGTGGCGCGCGAGGTAGCTGTCCCGAGACTTCTGGACGTCAACCTCCGGCCACCCTTTTTCGACGCAAATCTGATTCGCGAGTCCGTCGATCACGCCACCATCCTCAAACTCAGCGACGAGGAAGTGGATCTTGTCAGTTCAGCGCTCGGGATTTCGGATTCGAACATCGAGTCCTTGCTGCAATCGCTGCTCGAACGAACCAATTTGGAATCGGTCATTCTGACCCGTGGTGCGGAGGGAGCGCTCTTCGTGCAAGATAAAGCGATCATCTCGCAACCCGGAATTCAAGCCGACATCCGCGACACCGTCGGTGCCGGCGATGCGTTCACCGCGACGTTCGCGACGCGGATGCTGCGAGGCGTTGAACCGAGCGTCTCGCTGCGACAAGCTTGTGAACAAGCGGCGAAGGTCTGCGCGATCGATGGCGCCGTGCCTCCACCCAAGTCGTCAAACGATCAACTCTGACCAAAGCTCACCGTGCCATTAACCATGAATTCTTTTCTTCGTTGCCTCAGCCTCTTCGTGCTTCTCATTTCATGCGGCGACGTCTTCGGTGAAGACGGGCCCGTCCAACAAACGGAAGCAACACGACAATGGGAGATGGCCGAACTGGAACTGATGGTCTCGAGCACCCTTCCAGAGCCGATCGACGCGGATGTCGCCGTCCAATTCCGACACGGGAGCGGAAAGCAAATCAGTGTGCCAGGGTTCTTCGACGGCAACAATGAATACAAAGTCCGATTCACACCGCCGCTACCAGGGACATGGCAATATTCTGTCGAGTCGTCGCTCTCCGAACTCAACGGTCGAAGCGGTGCACTGAACGTGATGACCGCGAGCCGTAGCCAGCGTGGCGGCGTCGTGATCGATCCGAATGCTTCCGATCGGTTGGCTTTTCAAAACGGTGAGTCGTATTTTCCGATTGCATTCGAGTGTGATTGGCTGTTCGCGCTTGATGCACTCAACGCCGATGACATTCCCGCGACGAGGAAGTTTGTTGACCAACTCGCCAGCAGCGGGTTCAACCAAGTCGTCTTGAACGTGTTCGCTTACGACGTCAAATGGCCGAAAGACCCGTCTCTACGACCCGAACACGACTTTGGCAGCCCGAGCGTCTTTCCTTTCGGTGGTTCGAACGAATCGCCTGATCACTCACAATTGAACGTCACCTACTTTCAGCGATTGGACCGAGTCCTCCACGCTCTCATCGAACGGGGCATCATCGCGCATTTGATGATCTACGTCTGGAACAAACGCGTGAATTGGCCGGAGGCAAACTCGCGCGAAGACAATCGGTATTTCGATTATGTCGTGAAACGGTATCAGGCGTACCCGAATGTGATCTGGGACATCTCCAAAGAGGCGCTCGGCTACGGACACAATGACGTGAACTACATCACCAATCGCATTCATCGACTGAGAGAAGACGACGCACACGAGCGATTGATCACGGTTCATGACTACGGGTATTGTCGACGATTTCCAAACCAAGTCGACTTTGTTTCGGTCCAACTATGGGCCTCGGAATTGTATGGTGTGATGCGCAACACCGTTGAGCGATTCCCTGGCAAACCGATTCTGAACATCGAACATGGTGGCTACGAGCGTTCGCCGTATCGAGTGTTTGTGGGTGACTACACCTCACCCGAAACCTGCCTCGAGCGAGCGTATCAATGTGTTTTCGCGGGGACTTATCCGACGCACTATTGGCAAGGTGCCGCGTGGAACGTGATCATCGCGGATACCGAATCACTTCCGCCCTCGGATCGCCCCCAACTCGGTTACTACCGCCACCTCGCGGATCTTGTCGAACGGTATCGGTTGAACGATTTGATCGCCGGTAAGAAGCTCAGCAATAGCGGGTTCTGTTTGACGGACGACGAACGCCTGTTTGTGTTCTACGTCCCCAAAGAGAACGACAGCATGAACCTGCGACTGCCGAAGGACCTCCGGGGACGCATGATGACGGGCATCTGGGTCGACCCGTTCACGGGCAAGTCATTGCCGCCGGTTCGACAAGAGGTGGTGCAGTGGCCCACACTCGATGTACCCGCCTCGTTATCCGAGTTCGCCATCCTCGTGATCGAAGTCGATGAAGCGAAGCAGGCGGAAGAAAGAGAATGACGGCTGAGGACAAATAAAAAAAGCGACGCTGCCGAAGCAACGTCGCCTTGATCGAATCACGTAGGAGTTCGACTCAGAAGGAGCCGCTCTCGATGACTTCTTGAGCTTCGCGAGTTCCGAGTGCGCCCCAAACGCCATACCGACTTTGGGTACCACCGGCCGGCCAAGCCTGAGGAAGCGTCACACCCCAAAAGCCCAACGCACCATTGTCCTTTGACTGCACGGGCAACTCGGTGTTGTCACCCGAATCGATGCTCTCGGTGATGAAACGCACTGCGCCGTCGCCCATCAAGATGTGACAACCGCCTTTGTGATTACTTCCCGCGGTGAACATACCCGGCGAATTGTCGTTATCACGCGTGCATGAAATACCGTTCGGCGGAATGATCGTTTGGAAGGCGCTGTAGTTCAGCCGCCCATCGGCCCACAGCAGACCGCGACGGTTGCTGCTTCCCGGTACAAGAGCGGTATCGAGTAAGAACTTCGGTCGTTCGGGATCGATCTCTGGAGCGTTCAAACAAGCGACCGGTGCGACTTCCATCGGGCCGCTGAACTCCAGGGTGTTCAATAGAACGTTTGAGGTATTGATCCCACGGAAACTGTTGTCCGTCAGGATCTCACCGGCCGCGATCGTGTTTGAAAGACCATCCAGCGTGTCACCGAACTCCGTGACCTCGCGAGGGACAAACATGCCACGGCACGAGGCTTGGGCGCGTTCGACAAACGGTGGAAACGTGGTGTAGTAGGCGGCCGTCGAGGGATCCGTCACCGAGTTGTAAAAGCCGGCTTCATTTCGGGCACCGTTGTTCACGGCGTCTGTTGCGTCGCCGTAGCAAACCGCGTAGTTGATTCGTCCACCACCGGGCGGGCTGGAGTCCGGGTCACTCGGACAGCGATAGGTCGCGACTTCCGTTGCCCACGGCGCATACGTGGTGACCCAAGGTGCCGGTCCCATCGCGGGCCAGGACCCCGACGGTGTGGGCGGAAGGGAACCATCGGACGTCTCGGTCGATGGAGCGGAAATTTGATTCCACAGCGCTTGCTGCTCGATGTAGGGCAACAGACCGACTGCCCAACTCAGGTAAAAGCGATTGCTTTGGTTGGTCGCCGCGATGGGATCGGTGAGGTGCCGAGCGGTACCGCCCATCGATTGTGGCAGTTGTTTGAAGGCGGAATGGTAGTTCGCCATCCCGAGCCCGATTTGTTTGAAGTTGTTGCTGCACGACATGCGTCGCGCGGCCTCGCGTGCGGCTTGAACGGCCGGCAACAGAAGCCCAACAAGGATGCCGATAATCGCGATGACCACCAGCAACTCGACGAGAGTAAAGCCTCGACGAATTCGGGAACGATCTCTCATCTAATAGATCTCCGGAGAAAACGGAAGAAAAGAACGGGCCGCGGTCCAGGCCCGAATGGGTAGGCGATCCCAGTCCTACAGTCCTTGACTATAGCGACGTAATGCCTGTACAGCCACCAAAAAACGCCGGTCAACAGGCGATCGACGAACGCCGGGGGGCCAGTCGCACCAGTCCGACGGGACAATCCGCAGGACCGACCAAGTGTCCAGTAAGCGACATCAAAACCTACTTGTTCCCCGATTTGGGGTTCATCTGCGCCTCATAGGCCTCGAGGTCCGCCTGAGTTTGGCCCTGCTCCTGTTCGATCATTTTCGTATCCGGGCGGCCGCATCCAAGTGATAGCGCGCCAGTGAGGACCACCATCACGACCAGACATTTTTTCATCAAGCTGACTCTCTCTTTCAGACAGGAATCACATCATCAGACCCACTCGGGTCCTCGTGCCGCGGGAACTCATTGAACTTGCTTGGTAGCCCGGCGCGGTGAGCCTTTGCCCCAAATAGTACTCATTCGTTCGCGAAGCACTCGGTATCACCCGATTGTAAGCGCGACCACGACGCGACGACAACGCGATCATTTCGAGGGGTCTTGCCCCTCCTTCCAAGGTCCCGCCAACCGCATGTAGTCCGGTTCCTCGAGCACGCTTCCGTAATCGCCGGCTTGCCAACCTGAAATGTGGTTCGGTTTGCCACGACGCTCAGATCGCTCTTCCCAACCTTTCGCCCAATCGGAATTGCCATCATGTACGGTCAGGGTCTCTTCGTCGAAGTGGAACACGCGGCCTTCACGGTAACTCCGCGCCCCCAGAATGACCGTCGTGATCGCGGCAGCGCCCAACGCGGGGTCGTTATTGCAGAGCATCGGGTCCCCCGCCTGCATCGCGTCGATCCAATTCTTGAAGTGTGCATACGTGGTATCGGGAACCGACTCGGCGGCGATTCGCTCCTCTTTGAGCTTGCTGTTGCGTGTCACCTGCGGACGTTCGGGGACGTAATCAAATCCGTCGAACTTCTCACCCGTACCAAGCACGAACGACCCAAAGTGACCACGGATCGTTTGTCGGATCGGAGTGTTCTGGCACGCCATCGTGGCGGTCACCAGACCCTGAACTCCTTCCGGGAAATCCGCTGCCACGGTGGCGACGTCCGGCACATCCCGGCCGTCGTATTCCAAGTACAGTCCGCCGGCGCCGACAACGCGCCCCGGGAACCGCAAACCTGTTCCTTTCAACATCGAAGTCGTTCGGTGCACGAACAAGTCGGTGAACATGCCGGAACCGTACGGCCAAAACCGTCGCCATTGGCGATAGACCGCGCGGTCAAAATCCTCGTACTCGGCCAGCCCCTCTTCGACGCCGAGCCACTTCTTCCAGTTGATGTTCTTGGGCGTCATCTCAGGCGTCAGTTTGTAGTATCGCCACTGACCCTGTGCCGAGTTCCGAAAGAATTCGGTCTGATACATCAGAACTTTGCCGAGCTTACCGGCCGTCAACATCTCGTTGATTTGGTTCCAAACCGGCAAGCTGGTTGATTGAACACCGACCTGCATCACGCGACCGCTCTTCTTCCAGGTCTTCATGACTTCGATCGCTTCTTCGACCGTCTTGGTCATCGGCTTTTCGCAGTAGACATCGAGGCCCGCGTTGAGCGCATCGATGGCTTGCTTGGCGTGCCAGTGATCCGGCGTCCCGATGCACACCGCGTCCAAGTTCGCTTTCGCGAACATGTCGTTGTAGTCCTCATATCGCTGAACGTCGTTACCCGTTTCTTTCTTGATGTGAGCCGCCGACTTGTCGCAGTGCTCGTTGAAGACATCACAGACAGCGACCAGCTCGATCGGCTGACCCTCCACTTGAAGCTTCGTCAACTTTTTGACGTGAGCGCCGAAGCCACGACCGCCCGTGCCGATGAAGCCGATGCGTATTTTTTCGTTTGCCGCAACCGGAGCGGCCTGAGCGTGCGGCTGTGTCAACTGCGAGGCAACAGCAACCGAGCTCGCGGCAGTCGCGGAGGTTTTCAAAAAGTCACGGCGAGAGCGATCGTTGTCGGTCATCGAGTCACCTGGCAAACGGAGGGAAGTGTGGGAGGGAAATTCACCCCATGATTCTAGTCGTCTCAAAGCTGTTTAGCAGCCGAATCAGCTCGAGCGAGCCTCCAAAAGCAACGGATCGTGTAATCGACGTGAGATCACTCGATCTGTTGCCCAAAGATCTCGCCGATCTCCCGGTCGGTCATTCGAACCCGAGTGCGATCGATCATTTGATGGAAGTGAAGCCAGCCGTCGCGGTCGACGGGAAAGCCGATGTTGCCGAATTCGGACTCGCTGTTTGCAAGCGGCTGGCCGTCTGATGACAGCACCACAAGCCATGGAATCTCATCTTCGGTACGGCCAAACCCGGCTGTCCGCTCCGAGGCATTTTGCATCCGCGTATCGACAAAAACGGGAACGTAGTCCTTGCTGAATTGCGCCTTGAATGCATTGAGAAACGCCTTCATTCGTTCACAGTGCACACACGCCGGTCCCGAATAGACGAGCAGCGCCTTCTTTTTTTGTGACGTTGCCTCCGCGAGACCGCGAGCCAGCACCGTATCGGCCGATTCCAACGAAACGGCTGACTGTCGAAGCCACGTTTCGATCGCGTTCTCGGTGGGATCACCTGAGAGCGAAAGTCGTGACGCCACATCGCTCTTGCTGTCAAAGACCAGAAGCTCATCTCGGCGCAGCGCAAAAGCGTTTCGCTGTTGCTCGGGGACTTCGACGAGACGGTCGTTCCGTACCGCTACCAACACAAAGTGGCTCGCGAGCGTTTGCAGTCGTTCCGATTCGAAGGCATCCAAGAAACGCTCACATCCAACCGAGGTGGGTTCCGTCACGCACAGCAACACCCGCCGGTTGGTAGCGTTCGCACTCGCGAAGGCATCTTTGAGAACATTCTCGTCGCGGCCCCCGGCGAACACGTGCATTCGGTAGAGGATCGATGCAATCGCGCGGTGGTTTGCCCGAGTTTGAGACACGATCAACGATTCGGACTCTGGGACAGCCGTGATGGTGGCCGGTTTCTCCCAACTGCCCGGATCCACCATTTGCTTGAGGTGACTGACAAGCAGTGACGCATCGAACACCGGCTCACCTGAATCACTCACTCGATAAACAGGTAATCCGTCCAGAGTGTAGACCGTCAGCACCATCGGCTCGTCTCGCGAAGCCTCTTGCGCCCACGCGGGCACACACTGAATCGCGAGAATGATTGCAAGAAAGCACTTGCCATTGAACATGGGTTTCACCAAAGCCAGGAATTCGAAAGGCACCTGCGCGCCTGAATCGACAACATTCTAGAGCGCTATCAACAACGAATGATGTTGATCGAGACAGGGGGGCCAAACCATGAAAACAGCGAGAATTCTGTTCTTCGCGGCGCTCATCACCGTCACGGCGGCGGCGAACTTTGGTGTCGGAATCTTCGAGCCGGAGTTCAGCAGGGACGTGGCGTTGCAACAACTGGAGTCCAGTGACACGGCAAGGCAGCAAATGCGCGCGCTCGAATCAAGCCGGCGAACCGCGTTGTACGTGCTCGACGCAACTGTGCCGATCGCGTTCATCGCGCTCTTCGGTGCGGACATCTTTCCGGGAGTGTTCACCAACAAACAAGAAGGAGACGTAGAAGAGACATGAAAAAGACCCTTTGGCTTGTGATGCTCGGAGTCGTGTTGACTTCGACGGGATGCATCCGTCCTTACGACACGCCTGAATATCACGAGATCGGATCGAGTCACACCGCGTTCTTGGTTCCGCTCGAGGGGAACACTGAAAAACAGGTCTCCTTCGACAGCGAGGAGTTTTTGTCGGGCAACATGGTTGCGACCAAACGCGTCCGAATCCCTCACACCTGGATTCAAACCGGGCGCTGGCCGAGTGACGGCGAATGGGTCGGGTCGATGCGTTTGATCACGATCGATCGCGCGCCGGTGACGCGGCAGTGGAACGCCGACTCCAATTCGGGGACGTCTGCGAAAGACGAAGCGATTTGGATCGAAAGCCGCGACAGTGTCGGATTCAGTACGGGCATCACCTGCACGTGCCGCATCCCCGATGACAAGACCGCCGTCAAATTCCTCTACAACTATCCGGCTGCGACCAGCACCCAGTCCTCCAATGCCGATCAACAACTGATCGACTCGGGCAAAGGATTGGCAGCGGTCATGGACAGTGAAATTCGAGCGCAGGTGCAATCGCGGATGTCGGAGTTTGCTGCGCTGTACAACATGGATGAACTTCGTGAAAAGAAACCGGAGATGCTCGCCTATGTGCGGTTCGGTCATCTACCGTCGGAGGTGCAACCGAACGGCTGGGACAAGCTCAAACAGTCGGGTGTGGTGGAGTTCTTTGAGGAACGAGGGATCGAAATCACGACGCTCGGACAGTTCGGCGGATTCACCTACGAGAATGTCAAAATCCAGGACGCGATCGATCAGGTCTTCCAAGCCCAACAGGACGAGGAAGTCGCGAAAGCGGAAGCCGAGGCTCAGCGGGCTCGAAACGAAGCGGTCAAACTGGAAGCAGAAGGCAAAGCCGAGGCGGCCAAACTCGCCGCTCAAGGGCAAGCCGATGCGATCCAGTTGGTCGCCGACGCCAAGGCCTACGAGATCGAAAAGGCACAGGAGAACTGGGAACAGTACCTGGCCCTCAAACAACTCGAGATTGAGGAAACTCGACTCGAAAAGTGGGACGGAAACTATCCGCAAAGCTACGTCGGCGGCGACCTTCCGGGGCTCGGTCCGATGATGATCACCCACAGCAAGTAGCGCGACGGCTTTTGGGGACAGCTTTCAACGGGCGGCGATGAGAATCGTCCGCCCGTTTTTTGTGGGTGCATCCCTGTCAGCTCACGAATCAACTCTCAACAGCCATACCCTACCGACGAAGGGGAGAATGGAGCGCCTTGCAGCCAGGGATTACACTCTTCACATCATCTCATCGAGATCCTCATCAAGCCTTCATTCTTTTCTTTCCCCGCTCCGGAGCCTTTCTATGGCATCGCACGACGCGATTCAGTCCAGCCGGTCGGAGTTGAAATTTGAAATCGACGAGTCCCAAACGTCGGCGATTCGTGCGTTTCTCCTCACTTATCTCAGGCCTGATCCGAATTGCTCCGATGGCACGTACCCCGTTACGAGCGTCTATCTGGACAGCGAGGATCGACTTCTCTACCGGCAAACACAGGAAGGGATTCGGAATCGATACAAACTCCGGGTCCGATTTTACGACGACCTAACGACCAGCCCAGCCTTCCTCGAGATCAAGGGACGCGACGGCCAAGCGGTGAAGAAAAAGCGTGCGCGTGTCGATCGCCACACCGCCGCAAAGATGCTTCAGGGTGATCGCGTTTCGTTGCCGCAAACGAGCGGGGCTTCGTGCACAACCTCTGACTGGGAAGCGTTTGACGAGTTCCGCAGACTCCGCGACCGAATCGGAGCGACAGGTCAAACCTATGTCTCCTATCAGCGAGAGGCGTATCTCTCACCCGACAACACCAACTGTCGAGCGACCTTCGATCGCCGACTAAAGACGAGTGGATATCAGCCCGATCCGATACTCCGTCTCCCGGAGACTTGGGTGGAAGCCGGTTCTGAGAACCAAGTGGTGTTTGAGTTGAAATACACCGATGAAGTCCCGCGTTGGATGGAGGTGCTGGTCCGCACATTCGGCCTTGTCGCGGGGCCGTTTCCGAAATACGTGACGTGTCGAGACAGTCTCCGCGAAGAAGAGATCCGGCAACGCGATCCGTCCTTGGCGACCTCCGATTCTTCAGGAGACTTCCATGGAGTTTCTTGACACGCTGCTGCTGGACCGACAACCCAACTCGCGTGACGCCGGCGCGATGGTGTTCACGTTTCTGCTCGCGTTTGTCATGGGACAGATCATCGGATGGGTGTACCAGAAAACGCACCGTGGGATGTCTTACTCGCAAACATTCACTGCGAGCATGGTGGTGCTTCCTGTCCTCGTCGCGATGATGATGCTCTTGATGGCGGACAATCTGGGAATCGCATTCGGACTCCTAGCCGTCTTCGCCGTCGTCCGATTTCGGAACGTTCTCAAAGACACCCGCGACACGATCTTCGTACTCTGGTCCATCATTGAAGGCATGGCGGTTGGGACCGGCCATTCGACGTTGGCGATGATGGGCATCGTATTCATCGGGCTGACACTGTTCTATCTCGCCGTCTCGCGTTACGGCGCCCGAAGCAACTTCGACACGATCGTGAACTTGCTGTTCAACGAAGAGTCAGGAACAGTCGGTGACAGGATCAACGCAGTCTTCAAGCGTCACAGTCTCAATTCTCAACTCGCATCGATTCAAGAAGTCGCTTCAGGTGAGGTCGACGCCTCGTATCGATTGATGCTCCGGGACCCGTCACGGCGGTTAGAGCTCGAAGCCGATTTGCGGTCGCTGGATCAGGTCCAGAGGGTCTCCGTTTTCATTCATGAAGATGAATCGGAGGCCTGACCGATGGCGACGACTTCGCGCGACCCGAAGAACAGCACGGCACCGATCCCGATCCCCTGGGCGATTCGAGTCCGGCACTGGCTGACGCATCGTCTTCAAGCATGTCTCTTCGTCGCCAGCGTGATCGCGCTCGTTCTGATTTGGGTTCGACAAACACCACGGATCGTTCTGACCGGGAAAGTCGATGCCCTGCGGGTGACAGTGCCCGCGTCACAAGACGGCGTACTTCAATTTGCCGAAAGCATCCCGGACCGATTTGATCGGGTAGAAACCGGCCTCACGACGATCTGCCGCTTCGACCTTTCGGACGCCGTGTTGACGATGGAGTCGCTCACCGAAGAGCGCAGGCGACTGCAGGCGGAACTCGAAGCCGAGCGGCAGCGCCTCAAACAGCAGACATTGCAATGGCAATGGGAAGCAAGCCAGAACGCGAGCCGTCGCGAGCAATTGGCGATGGATCGGGCCCGAATCGAACAGTCGCGTTTGCAACGAATCGATGGGATGCGAGAGACCATCGAGCAACTCGAGCAGGACCGGCGACAGTGGATGGTTTCCCAGCAAGAGAACACCCTCGAACTCGAGCGAGCCGGATCCCGACTGGAAAGCCTCAATCGCGATCGCCTACGAACCGTGGAGTTGATTCAACAGCGCCTCGCATCAGCCAGCCAGCTCGCGCATCTGGACTGGGAACTCAAGGTCCAGCGCCAGGTGCATGACAACTTGGCACGACTCGCTAAGACCTTTTCCGAGCAGGGAAACCATTTGGCCAGTGTGCTGGAAAATGCAAAACAACGCTTGAAGGTGATCGAGACGTCGGTGCAAGACTCACTCACCGATCAGATGCCGGACAGTGAATCGAATTCACCTCCAGCGATGAATCAGGACGCCCTGCTAGAACCGTTCGTTCAAGCGATCGCAGTTCAGGATGCGAAGATCCGAGTCTTGGCACATCGAATTTCCAACAACGAAGTGATCGCTCCCGCGTCCGGACAAATCGTCGAAGTCCATCAACGACAGGGGACCTTTGTCAGCAAGGGAGACCCGATCGTGACGATCGCTTCATCCGACCAACGTTGGATCATCGCCTATCTTGATGGCACCGAGCCGTCTGCTTTGTCCGCCGACGCCCGGGTCGAAATCCGCACGGAGAACGGCTCACTGGCCAGCAACGCCTCGATCCTCGACATCGGGAATCAGTACGAACAAGTGCCGGAAGAGCTGCGCGATCGACGAGATGTCTATCAACAAGGAATTCCGATCAAGATCGCGGTTCCGGATACGCTCCCGGTGCTTCCAGGACAATTGGTTCGGTTAACGATTGACTGAAACCGATGTGGGGCATCACAGCGTGTAGTCGCAGCCTGGATCGAATGCGTGCGTGACGGTAACGCATATCGAGTCGTCGACGCTGACGGCGAAGAAGCGTTTCCTCCAATGCGAGCCTTTCTTCAACCGTCAAGATATCCGCCACCGCGGGGCTTTCGAGCTGAGCCCGCTGTGCTTCGATGGAAGGCCCCGTGTCGATCTCGTCGAGACGCTCGTTCAGAATGGTCAACTCCTGGTAGTCTCGCATCGTTTGCGAAGCGACTTCGTTTCGGACCCGTGCCAAATCCGCTTCGGCATATTTCGCATCAAACGACGCAACGCGTGACCGATTGAGATTCAGATCGTGAATCGGCAGATCCGTTTGAAATCGAAATCCGATCCGGTCGTCATCCGATCCCAAACGGTCGTCGTATCGAGGGCCGGCTTCCGAGGGGACCCATCGATGACGCTCGGCTTGAGTCGTCAGCCGACGTGTCCGTAGTAGCTGCCGTGCCGCATCGATCCTGGCCGAGTCTTGGACCGCCGCATTCACAACATCGTCCAGCGCAGGAAGCCGATCTGGATGAGCGAGCAACGCCTCATCGACTTGTAGATGCTCGACCGCACCAGGATCTTCGGACAGGTCCATCCCCATCGCCTCGGCCAACTCGGTCTTGGCATGGACCAGGTCACGGCGAGTTTCAAAACGAGCCTGGCTAGCAGCCTCGGCGGCTTCGATCGCGTCGGTGTACTGCCTCAGACGCTGGGCTGTGTCGCTGAGATCGGCCCCGCTTTCCGACATCGTCGCGGGGTTGAGGATCCTCGAGCGCTCTTTCGCGATCGTTTCCCGTTGTTCGTCAAGCACGAGGCGTTGGCTCAAGTACGAGACTTCGATTGCGGAAAGGAGCGCGGCTTCACGGAGGGCGCGAACCGCTTGCCTGTGATCCATACGAGCTGACAACGCGTTGCTTTCGGCGACACGGCGTCTCCATCGTCGATTGTTGAAATCAAGAGGAAACGTCACCCGAGCGGAGAGTTCCGTTTGTTCCGGTTCATCGCGCAACGATGTATCGACGTCGAGCACCAGCTCCGGATTTGAGGGATCACTCGCGACGTCGATGGCAGCATCCGCTTGTTCGATTCGGCGACGTGTTGCGAGCGCCGTGGGATGCTCTGCCTGAGCCCGCTCGATGATCTCCGGCAACGTCAAACGCCTCGGAACGGACACCGCATCGATCGTGAGGTCAGCGGCATTCCCATGGAGCGCGTTCGCAGTGGACGGCTGCGCGAGGGGGGTGCAGCCCAGGCAAACGGTGATTGCCAGCGGTGAGAGTCGGCCGATGAACGCGGCTGAGAGCATTTGCGGGTTCCGTCGTCGTCTCCTGTCGTCGGGACGCGTTTGTAGTCAACAGGTGACTATCGAACCGGACCCATCGGCGTCAAGCCGAACAGGGGAGCGAAGGATTGCAGTGCTAGGGCGGCACGAATTACATTAGCGTCGCACCGTAGCCATCTAGTCCACGTTTGCTTCTCTTTAAGGGCTGCATCTTGAGTCTTCTCAACCGAGTTCCCGCGGCCAACCGTTGCCTCTCGAAGAAAGCTCGCGTGCGGGGTCGGCTTTCCCGGCGACTCCGCCTGCAACAGCTCGAACATCGGGTCGTGCTCGCGGCGACGCCCGTCATCAGCGAGTTCCTGGCTTCGAACGCCGGTGGCCTCGAAGACGAAGACGGTGACTCGAGTGACTGGGTGGAGATCTACAACCCGGGTTCCACATCGATCGACTTGACCGGTTGGCATCTGACAGACGACTCGAGCGATCTCACGCGTTGGAGTTTTCCATCGACGACACTGGGAGCGGCGGAGTCGTTGGTCGTTTTCGCATCGGGAAAGAACCGCGCGATCGCGGATTCCGAATTGCACACGAATTTTTCGCTGACGCGTGATGGTGAGTATCTCGCTCTAGTTGACCCCATGGGCGACGTCGTCAGCCACTTCGATCCGGAGTATCCCGCCCAGTTCAGCAACGTCTCCTACGGGATCCAATACGCAAACGAAGCCTTCGTTGAATCAGGCGACGCCGCAAAGCTGATTGTTCCGTTGGACGATTCGATCGGCTCGGCATGGGTGGATCCCGGCTTCGACGATGGCGGTTGGCTTGATCGCGATCTTGGAGTCGGCTTTGGTGTCATCGATCCCGGATTCGATGTGCGGTACGTCAAGGCACGCTCCTCGGGAGCTTTCAATGGAGTCGTCAACTCACTGACGATTGCCGAAACGGTTCTCGCGACGCCGGCTTATCAGTCGCTCTCGGTGACCGAGCGCACCGAAGTCATCAACTACTTGGGTACCGGCGCCGGCGGACGCTTCGGGATGGATCGCCCCTTCCCGACTCAAACCATCGGAGACAATATCGATCACTTTGTGATCGAAGCCACCGCAACCATTCAAATTCCGGCCGCCGGCGAATGGTCATTCGGCGTCAACAGCGACGACGGGTTTGGATTGACACTCAGCCGCGACGGCACGGATTACACCTCTTCGTTCCCGAACCCGCGGGGACCGAGCGATACGATTGAAACGTTCGACCTGCCCGCGGCGGGTTCCTATGACGTGCGGCTCGTCATGTTCGAAGCGGCGGGTGGAGCAAGCGTCGAGTTGTTCGCGGCTCAAGGAACGCACACCAGCTTTTCAAACGTTTTTGATCTTGTTGGTGACGAAGACGCAGGCGGCCTTCCCGCGTTCGCACCCTACATCGCCGGCCAGAGCACGTGGGTCACCTCGGACATTCAGTCTGACTTACTGGGCGTCAACGCCTCTGCATTTCTGCGTGTCCCATTCGAGGTCACGGATGCGAGTTTGATCGAGTCGTTGTCGCTACGAATGCGACACGATGATGGTTTCGTCGCCTACATCAACGGCTCTGAAGCCGCCCGTCACAATGCGCCGGCGGTCACGGCGTTTGACTCGACAGCATCGGCCGCGCGAGAACCACAAGACGTGATCGAGCCGTTCGACTTCGTGATCGATTCATCGCTCTTGGTTTCAGGCACCAACACACTTGCGATACAGGGACTGAACGCTTCGGTGAGCGACACCAGCTTTCTGATCCACCCCGAATTGTTCGGCACCACGCTTGTCAGTTCAACTCCGAGTTTCTTCCAGACCCCGACCCCCGGATCCCTCAACCAGGATCCGATTCTGGGTGTGCTTGGGCGCATCGCCATCGATGTACCTGCCGGATTCTACGAAACGCCCCAAGACGTTTCGATTCTCGCGCCCGATGCCTTTGCGGAGATTTACTACACGACTGATGGCAGCGAACCGAGCGTCACGAACGGCACGCTCTACACGGGTCCCCTTTCGATCGCCAACACCACCACGCTCCGCGCCATCGCCGTCGCACCGGAGTACGTTTCGCTACCGAGCGTCACGCGCACCTATCTGTTTCTCGACGATGTACTGACGCAGTCACCCGACGGTTCGGCGCCGCCCGGTTGGCCGACGTCGTGGGGAAACAACGTCGTGGACTATGGAATCGACCCCGAGGTCATCGCCCTCGAAGGTGAAGCTCAGGTCAAAGCGGCGCTGCTCGCTTTGCCAACCATCTCCGTGACGACAGCGCTGGACAACCTGTTCGACCCTGCAATCGGTATCTATTCCAACGCGCAACAAGACGGGCGGGATTGGGAGCGTCCGGCCTCCGCAGAATGGCTCAACCCGAACGGAGACGAAGGATTCCAAGTCAATGCGGGCTTGCGCATCCGCGGCGGTTTTAGTCGCAGCGGTAATAACCCGAAACACGCTTTCAAACTCTTCTTCCGAGGCGTCTACGGCGACTCCACCCTCAACTACCCCGTGCACGGCGATGCCGGCGTGTCCGAATTCCACAAGCTCGACTTAAGGACCGCGCAAAATTACTCCTGGAGTTTTCAGGGCAGTTCGAGCAACAACTTCATCGCCGAAGTACTGGCGCGCTACAACCAACGCGACCTCGGCCAGCCGTATACCCGCAGCACCTGGGTACATCTCTATCTGAACGGACAATACTGGGGTCTCTATCAGACGCAGGAACGAGCCGAAGCCTATTTCGCGGAATCCTATTTCGGCGGTCAACGCGAACAATACGACGTCCTCAAACCCGAACGCGGCGCCTATCAAAACATCGCGACCGATGGCAATTTCGATGCCTACTTTGACCTTTGGTCGCAAGCCAACGCGCGAGCCCCCGACGGCGTCACGCCTGCATTCGTCGACGATGCAGCTTACCTTCGCGCTCAAGGCAAGAATCCAGACGGGAGCGAGAATCTCGACTACCCCGTGTTGTTGGACGTCGACAACCTGATCGCCTACATGCTCGAGACGTTTCGGGGAGGAAATCTCGATGCTCCGATCTCAAACTTCCTCGGCAACGATCAACCCAACAACTATTTCGCGATTCGCAACCGCGACGGTCGAGAAGGCTTTCGCTTCTTTCAGCATGACGGTGAGCACACGATGCGCAACGTCAACGAAAACCGAAACGGCCCGTGGAACGCAGCCAACTTCGAGAGCGGCGTGTTCTATTTCAACCCGCAATGGCTGCATCAGCAATTGATGGCCAACACCGAATACCGCGTTCGCTTCGCGGACACCGTCCAGCGCGCCTTCTTCAACGACGGACCGCTGAGCGAGACCGCGTTGATCAACAAAATCGACCAAGAAACGGCCCTCATCGAAACCGCCGTGATCGCCGAGTCGGCTCGCTGGGGCGATGCCAAACGCGGCGACAACTCACCGTTCGGACAATCCCATTTCTTGAATGCGATTGCGGGCCTGAAGAACAACTACATCCCGAACCGGAACGGAATCGTCCTCGATCAGTTCCGCAATACCAATCTCGTTTTGAAAGACTCCGAGGGTGACTACAACGTTGTTGTGCCCGCGCCTCTGTTCCCGTCTATCGACGCTCCCTCGTTTCTAATCGATGGGAGCCCGCAACACGGAGGAATCATCGAGTCCGAAAGCGCGCTCGGGTTTGTTTCGCCCGGCGGGACCGTCTATTACATGATCGATGGGAGTGATCCGAGACTGACCGGAGGCACGATCCATCCCGAAGCACTCAGCTACGACTCCTCCCAGTCGACCGTGATCACGGCGGGCTCCGCCTGGCGATACGAGGACACGGGAACAGACCTCGGCACGACTTGGCGTGACCTCAGCTACGACGACAGCGGTTGGGCCTCCGGAAATGCCGAACTCGGCTACGGAGACGGAGATGAAGCGACGGTCGTCTCATTCGGTGGTGATTCGAGTAACAAACAACGAACCACCTATTTTCGCCACCCATTCAATCTCGATGCCAGCGGTGTCCAGGGTGTTTCGCTGAGAGTCAAACGCGACGACGGAGTCGTGGTTTACCTGAACGGAACGGAAATCGCACGAAGCAATATGCCCGCCGGTGTGATTTCCTACAGCACGCCTGCCAGTGGTGTCGCGTCGGACGATGGCAATCAGTGGCACGAATTCACCGTTCCGGCGAATCTACTGCAATCCGGCAACAACGTCTTGGCCGCCGAAATCCATCAAGTCAGCGCGACCAGCTCCGACATCAGCTTCGACGCTCAACTCATCGTCGAAACCGCAGCCAGCCCGCCTTTGATCCTCAACGACACTACGCCCATTAAGGCGCGGGCACTGAGCTCCACCGGCGAATGGTCCGCGTTGAGCGAGGTGCTTTTCCGTATTCCCAACACGCCGGCATCCCCGAGCAACGTGCGAGTCACGGAAATTCACTACCACCCGGCAAGCAATGAAGACCCCGAGTTCATCGAAATCACCAACATCACGACCGGTTCTTCCTCGGTGATTGTCGACCTCGATGGCGTGACCCTCACCGATGGGCCAAGCGTGCCCTACATCATCCCCGCGGGAACGCGCGTGTTGCCCGGCGAGTCGATATTGATCGTTCGTGATCCGGCTGCATTCTCGGCCGTCTATCCGACGATCGATTCCACACGAGTCGTCGGCCCTTACGCGGGCAGATTGTCTAACGGCGGGGAACGGCTTCAGATGGTGGACACGCAAGGCGGCACAATCCTCGATCTCAACTACTCCGACGAGGATCCTTGGCCGGAATGGGCGGACGGCGCTGGTGGTTCTCTCGAGTTGATCGATCTTCACATCGACGTCGACCAGACTGGCAAACCCTATCACTATCGAGGCAGTGTTGAGCCGGGTGGATCACCGGGGCATTTTGGAGACGCACCTTCGGGCATCTTGATCAACGAGATTCTCGCGCATACGGACGATCCACTCACGGACACCATCGAACTGTTCAATCCAACCGTGGCTGATGTTGACATCAGTGGTTGGTTCGTCAGCGACGAAGGTGACACACCTCAGAAGTATCGGTTCCCAAGCGGAACCGTGATTCCCGCCGGCGGTTACTGGGTGATCGACGAAACACAGTTCAACCCTGCTGTCGCCGATGCCGATTCGCTCATCCCATTCGCACTTAGCTCACAAGGCGATTCGGTTTGGCTGTTCTCTGGAGACGGCGTCTCGATCACAGGCTTTCAAGATCACGTCGCCTTTGACGCCACGTTCGGTGGTGTCTCTTTAGGATTAATCGAAGGGTCCGCGGGGCGACTGGTTCCGCTCGCCAACCGTTCACTCGGCGCACTCAACGGGACCTTCGTCACGTCTGACGTGGTGCTCTCCGAAGTGAACTATCACCCTGAATTGCCATCCGCCGCGGCGTTGGCAATCGATCCGACGATCGGCCCGGGTGGACTCGAGTTTCTCGAAGTGCATCATGCATCCTCGGCCAGCATCGACATGGAAAACTGGCGAATCCGAGGGGAAGTGAACTTCGACTTCCCGGCCGGTTTCAGTCTCGATCCGGGTAACGTTCTGGTGATCGCATCCTTTGATCCAGCCAATCCCGTCAATGCGAACCGGCTCGCCGCCTTTCGGGCTCACTATCAAATCGGCAACGAAGTCCTCATTGTCGGACCCTTTTCGGGCGGACTCAGCAACAGTCATGGAGTGATCAAACTTCAGGCACCCGACGATCCGCCCGCGGAGAACCCCACGTTGGTGCCTCGGGTGACCATCGACGAAGTGTTCTATGACGATCTGGCCCCGTGGCCTGTGGATGCGGATGGGCTCGGCCCGTCACTGCAACGAGTCGCCGCGAGCACGCTCGGGAACTACTTCGACAGTTGGCGGGGCGAAACACCGACGCCCGGTTCGATCGCCCGTCGACCACTCGTCGAATCGGTGATCCTGAACAACGGCGAGGCCTCCCGCTCCCAAGTCACCCAGGTGACCGTGACGTTCGATCTGCCGGTGAACGTGTCCGAGGATTCATTCGTGATTCGAGACCGGGAGAGTGACACGCTTCTGACAAGTCTCCAAGTCGCGTCTCAAATCATCGATGGCAAGACGGTTGTCGACATCACGTTCGGCGAGGGGCCACTCGTTTCGAACCGCGCCGCGGGCAATTCGCTGGTCGATGGGACCTACGAATTGAGCGTGATTGCCTCCGAAGTCACGACGGTTCCTGAGAACGTCATGATGGCCAACGACTACCGATTCGGCGAAGCTGCATCGGACCAATTCTTCAGGTATTTCGGCGACAGCGACGGTGATCGTGACGTCGACGGACAAGACTTTGGAAGATTTGGTGCCTCTCTCTTCAGTTCTTCGCCTGATTTGAATTACGATCCACTGTTCGACTTCGACGGCGATGGCGACGTGGATGGTCAAGACTACGGCCCATTCGCGAATCGCTTCCTCACCTCAATCGATCATTAACTAAGCGGTGCCGCGGCACTGTTGGCGTTCTAGCGCTCAGCTCCTCCCGATTCTGCTGCTCTCCTCCCCGAAAAATCATCATGACACCGAGACTACGGACTGTCTTTGCCGTCCTCCTACTCTCATTCCCGTTCGCGTCGACGGGTGTCGCCGAAACGGTGATCGCGTTTTGGGATTTCAACACGCCTTACGATTTCCCGAACGACACGGCACAGATCGTCCATGACGCCACCATCGGAAGCGGGACCCTTTTTCAGCAACGTGCCGACATTGACGGAAACGGAAAGGGCGGGGTCTTATTTGATAATCCCAGCCTCGGGATCAGTGTCCCTGACGGACGCGCGATGGCATGGGATGACGTTGCCAAATCGGGTGACAACGACGCCGAGTTCTTCGTGGTTTTCTCGACCGACGGATTGAGCACGATCCAGGTCCGCTTCGACGTACAGGGGAACGGCGATCCCGACAACGAAATCATCAGCTACGACTTGAAGTACGACACCAATCCACTCGAAGACGTCACGGTTGCGGACGTGAACGGCACGATCAAGGATTTTCAGAACGGGATATCAGTCACGATTCTGAACAACCAGCCGCTCAACGCGAATGGTGACAACTTCATTTCCCACACCGTGGATCTCAGCGCTATCACCGCACTGAATAATCAGTCGACGGTTGCGTTGCGATTCGATGACTTCGAGCAGAACGACTCGATGCGAATCGACAACATTTTGGTCACGGGTGTGACCGCGATCCCAGAACCATCCACGGTAACAGCCCTGATGCTCATCGGCGGCATCACCGTTTGTCGTCGGCGTTCTCGGGCGTGAATTGCCTTCACCATGGAAGGGCAAGATCGACACGCGAAATTGAGATTTCGGAACTCAATAGCTGGCCTACGGTTCCCCGCTGAGGACGCTTCGCAAAATGTCGTTGCCATGTTCTCGTCGAACTGCGTTCACTCGTGGACTCTCACGTTCGGGTTCGTGCATGATGCCTGAAAGCTGCTTTGTGGATTACACTTGCAGTGATTCACGACAAATGAAACACCGCGATACGGAATTGAATGGTGGCCGGCTTGAACACGCGATCTTGCGAGTGCGGCGCGACGTTTACGGAACGCTCGATTAGCGGAGTGATCCGCACCCGGTGTCCGTCATGTGGTGCCCGCTGAGGGTTCCAACACTCACGGTCCGTCTCGGCGCTCGA
>JBCBOT010000028.1:0-48241 GCA_039821165.1 Planctomycetota bacterium
CGTTAAAGTCCCCTTCGGGATCGGACAAATCGGAAAGAGCTTCCGAAACGAGATCACGCCGCGGAATTTCACTTTCCGTTCGCGTGAGTTCGAACAGATGGAGATCGAGTTCTTCTGCCCACCGGATCAGTCGCAGGACTGGTATCGCTATTGGCGTGATCGTCGCCTGGCCTGGTACACGTCGCTCGGTCTTTCGGGGGAATCCTTGGTCATGCGAGAACACCATACCGATGAACTCGCCCACTACAGCGTCGGCACCGCCGATATCGAGTATGCCTTTCCGTTTCTTCCCGAAGGCGAGTACGGCGAGTTGGAAGGCATCGCCCACCGCGGGGATTTTGACCTGCGGAGCCACATGGAGGGCAAGCTCTATCCGACTTCGGGACATCCGATGAAACCCGAGTTAAATGAGCATGGAAAGCCAAAGCACAAGGGGAGCGGTAAGGACCTGACGTATCGCGATGCGGTGACCAACGAGAAGTTTGTTCCGCACGTGATCGAACCGTCTGCCGGTGCGGATCGCGGTGTGTTGGCGTTTTTGTGTGAGGCCTACACCGAAGACAAGGTCCGCGAGAAGGACGAAGACACGCTTCGAGAACGCACGGTGATGCGATTGCACCCCAGGCTGGCGCCGATCAAAGCGGCGATCTTCCCGTTGGTGAAGAAGGATGGGATGCCTGAGGTCGCACACCGCATTTACGGCGAACTGAAGCAACACATGAATGTCTTCTACGATGAAAAAGGCGCGGTCGGCCGCCGTTATTCACGTCAGGACGAAGTCGGAACACCGTTTTGCATCACCGTCGACGGCGACACGCTGAAAGACGACACGGTCACCGTTCGGGACCGCGACTCTCTCGACCAGCATCGGATCAAGATCGATGACTTGCTTTCGGATCTCACCCAGCGGATGAGCCTCTAACGCCGCTTCCGCGATGCTTCGGCAGTGCTGCCGCGATCACGTCAGGACCGGCTGAATCGGTCCTGCGGGTTGTAGCGGCAACCTGGACCCAGGAATCCCGCAACGTGGTCCGTTAGCGGGAACGGCATTATCGGCGACCTAAATTCGAGAACGTCCCCGTGCCTCGAATCAACACCTGAGTCGCAACATGAATGCACCCGCCCCCGAAGAACTCCTCGCGCTCGGCACCACTTTCCTTTTGATGTTCGTCGTCTTTGGGTTTCTTGCACTGGCGATGATGAGTTGGACCCTGCAATTCGCGGCGGGTTTGATCAGCGACACCAAGCCATCGTTTATTGGCTGTTTCGGTATGTTGCTGGGCATCGCTGCGGTCAACGGGATCATCGCGGGCGTGGGGACGCTCGTGCTCAATCCCGAAAACTTGTGGATGATCACACCACTGACGTGGTTCGCGACCGTCTACATGGTCGCGAAGCTTGCCGATTGCGGTCTGATTCGAGCGTTCTTTATCTGGATTCTCAATTCCGTTTTCGCGACCCTCGGATTTATCGCCCTTTTTGCGATGATGATCCCTCTCGCGATGATCGGAGGCGTTGGAGCAAACGGAGAGCAGACCGCTGCTTCCCAGCCCAAGGAGATCACGCTCGGAAAAATGGAATCCAATTTCACGATGGAGGAAACGGATTCGTTTCCTGAAATTCGAAACACCAGTTTTGGTTCGTCACGAGACTCCGATGAAGCAGAGTCGAGTGCCGAGGATGCCTCGAGTGCCTTCTTCGCATCCGAAGAGGAGACACAGAGTCAGAACTCGCCGAAGCAGGGGGCTTCGAGGCAAACCGCCAAACCTCGTCGAGCGCAAGACGGAACCACGTTGAATCCGTTCTTCAACCAGTGATCGCTCGTGGGTGACCGACCGTGTCACCGAACGTGAGAAACTCAACGCGTGAGATCCTACGTGACATCGGTTGCCCGCTCCTGGGGCATGCGTCACGATGATCGTCGGAGGGACGGCCTCCGCGCAGAAATTGAGTACTCGCGTTGATCGACAGAGGGGTGGATGTCGGAGGTGATTCTTCGCACGGGTGAGGCCGAGGTGTGCCGCATCCCATGCGGACAAAAATTACAGGCCTTCTCGATGCGCTGGAATTATGTCATCCGCCAGCGGAACCGATGGGCATTTGATCCCGATGCGAGAAGTCGCCAAGTCGATCGACTCCAGCAGGACCTCGCTGAGATCGGCGTGACGCCGAAGCATTTAGGCAAGCTCAGCGGCATCGTCGAAGTCGGAATCCCGGACTCCTCCGAGACCGATGTCTGGGAGGCACGGATTCTGCCCTGGGAATACATCTTGGCCGCGGCGTCAAATCCGTATCGGGATGATGCTCCAATCCTGGTCGTCCGCAATCTGATGCTCGAAAGGCCGGCATCACGGATCGAACCCAAGACCTATGCAATTGTCGAGACGGCGCCGGGTGAGCTCGCCCGGCACGTCGACTTTTCGGCGGAACGCTCCATGGTCCAAGGAAGCTTGCCGCAGTTGGATGCTGTCGGCGACGTGATCAAGGATCCCACGGAGGAACTGCTCGCGGAACTTCTCGCGCAGGGCTCACCGGATGTCATCCACGTCACCGGTGTGGACAACCGTTCCGGCCGTCAGTTGCTTGAACAAGACCTGACGGGATTGCGCGACGGTCTGTTCCTCGCGACGTCATCAGGCGAGGCGACGGACGTCCGCGCCGAAAGGATTGCCAAGGCTCTGACCGCGGGTGACAAGCCACCCCTTTTTATCGGTTTCAACTGTTGGGATTCGGGGGCTCGACTGGCACCCATGACGCTCCAGAACGGCGCGCGAACGGCAGTCGCTTTCCAGCACACCATCGACGATGCGGCTGCCGAAAATTTCTTTCTCCAGTTGTATCGAGCCTGCGAACAAACGGGGTGGGACTTACTGACCTCGTTTTGGTTGGCCTGGAAGGCGATCGGACGCTATCGAAAACGAATTCGAGGCAGCAGCATCATTCTGTGGTCGGCCGGTTCATTGCTCGACACGGCAACCGATACCGGTATCGACTCATTGATGGCACGCGGTTCGGCGGCCGTTTTGAAGACACCGGTTCCCGCGAAACGCACCGCAGATCCCCATCGCGACTTTGCCTCGGACATGATCCGCGTCAAAGTAAAACCCAAGCCGAGATTGAACTACTCGTCGATTCATAACAATCAGAGCCTATTCGACGAACTGACGCTCTGGTTTGATCCGGGATCGAATCACGACGAGTCTGGCGAGACCGTCGGCCGAGTCGACGATATCGACGTCTCGGTCCAACTGACCGTTGGGGCCGACACGTATCCCTTCCGAACTCGGCTGTCCCTCGGAAACGATGAAGTCCGTTTCGACTTGGCCAATACGGATTCACAGGTACGGCCGAATTTGCCTGACAATCCCGTCGGCGGTGTTCGGTTGCCTCTTTCGCCGGAGGTTTTTGCCCGAGTAAGTGAACGCGTTCAAGCAAATCTGTACGTCGTGGTGACATGGCACGATCAAACGATTTACCAGCACACGCACTCCGTTTGGCTCGCACCGATCGATCAATGGACGCTGAATGATCGTGAGATCGGTTGGTTGCCGTCGTTCGTTCAGCCCCGCGACCCGGTGGTGCTGGACGTGATTGAAAAGGCTCAGAACTACTTGGAGTGCCTTGCGGATCACGCAGAGGTGTCGTTTAACGGCTATCAAAGCTACGACGGTCGTTTTCGAGATGAGCGACGATGGGAGGGAGTAGATCGCCAAGTCCGAGCGATCTGGTCTTCGTTGCTGATGCAACACGGACTCCACTACATCAATCCTCCGCCATCTTATGCCGAGTTCACCCAGCGGATTCGAACGCCTTCGGAAACGGTGCGCTCGGGATTCGGAACGTGCGTGGACTTGGCCGTTCTGCTTGCATCTTGTTGGGAATGGGTCGAAGTCCATCCCGTGCTGTTTTTGACGCGAGGGCATGTGTTCCCCGGTTACTGGCGAGATGTCGAAGCCCACGGTCATTTTCTCGATGTTCGAACCGACGAGCTGTCCGATTCCGAGATGGCGGATGAAGTCGGCGACTGGCGTTCATCACAACGATGGGTTTCGGGACCAAAGACCTACTCGGAAATCCGTGGATTCGTTCAACGAGGTGAGTTGGTCCCGATCGAGTCGATACGTCTCACTGCGGCGGAGGGTTACCGGGTCGCGGTCGAGGCAGCCCGCTCCTACTTTGAACGTCCGCGGAATCGCGACTTCCTGGCAATGATCGACATCGTGAGCGCACGCCGTGGTGATGGCGTCACGCCGTTGCCCCACGTTTATTCGCAACAGGCACGGGGCTAAACATGCGAGGCAACGAATTCTTGGACGTCGTCCGAGAGGCGACCAGCGGTAGCAGCGAGGTCATCGAACTCAATGACCAATCGAGTGTCGCGCGGATGCGCGGCCGCGCTTCAACAGCTTCGATCGAAACACCCGTGGTTCAGATGCGGCTTGCCGATGTCGATGGTTTCCTGGAGTGGGAGGAGGCCACGGGGGCGGCACCGGAATTGAACCTCTTTCGAGGTCCCGCTACTTCATCGGAAAACGCGACCTTGGAACTCAAGTTCGATCGGCTTCCGCCGTCAGCCGTGACCGGGTTTCTGGAGAAAAGGGATGCGACTTTAACGCCCTCGCGCGGTCTTCGCCGATACGATCCCGTGACGCGTACGCTTGCGGACTCAATATTTCCGGTCGACGGCGAAGCGCTGATCCTGGTTCATGGGACGTTTAGTAAGGGCGAGAACATTCTCTCGGGCTTCTTCGAAACCAAGCAGGGTGGCGCATTCTTGACTCAAGCATGTGAGCGTTACCGTGGTAACGTCTTCACGTTTGATCATCCGACGCTTTCCGTGAGTCCGATTCTCAATGCGATTGATTTGCAGCGAATCCTCACAGGTAGTCGCGCACGGATTCGGCTTGTCAGTCATAGCCGGGGCGGTCTGGTGGCGCGTTGGTGGTGTGAGACGTTTGACCCCCTCGGCGATCGTTGCGATCGTGCCGTGCTTGTGGGATCGCCGCTCGCGGGAACCGGCTTGGCTGCTCCACCGAACATTCGCCAAACGATTCACCTGTTGACGCAGCTCTCTAAAGCGTTGCAGGTGACTACAGGATTGACGGCATTGGCGGTCCCCGTGTTCTCCGTCGTCGAAGCGCTGCTTCGCGTTGTGACGTCGATCACCGGATTCGCTGCCAAGACGCCGGCGGTGGATGCCGCCATGGCGATGGTTCCTGGGTTGTTTGCGATGTCACGGGTCGGAAACAATCCCGAGCTCGGTCGACTGCTGGCCCACTCCGAGCGGCCCGAGAGGTATTTCGGTGTCGAATCAAACTTCGAACCCTCCGCTCCGGGTTGGCGATTCTGGCGTCATTTCCGGCCGGCCAACCTCGCCGATCACGCGACCGACGTTTTGTTTGATGGGGCAAACGATCTGGTCGTCGACACGCCTTCGATGTCTCGCCTGACCGATGAGACTCGCATTGCCCCCGAAAACCGGTTGGATTTCGGGACCTCCGAAACCGTTCATCACCTGAACTACTTCAGCCAGCCGCAAACGATTGAGTTTTTGGCCGATACGCTGCTCTCGTCGCGATCCGGGTAAATTCTGAAAAAGTTAGACAAGTCGGGGCGGGGAGCGCATCATACGTCCCGACATGGACCGCGATACCGACCTTAACGAGAAACTTCGACAGACCGCCCGCGAGATCGCGACCGTCGAAAGTGAGGAACGCACGCTCGGGCTGTCGGTGCTTTATGACCTCACCGCCGAGCGACTTGTCCGGCTGGCCGCGACCATTACGCGTCACCAGCAGGATTCGGAGGACGCGGTCAGCGCCGCGCTCGTCAAGCTCGCCGCCCGACCGCAATTGTTGATTTCCGCTGATCGCCCCTGGCACTACGTTCTGCGAATGGTTCGTAACGAGTCCCTGGTGATTCTCCGATCACGCGGTCGGTGGACGTCGATCGGTCGCCTCGCCGATCGTCTCGTCGGGCGTGCGGCAGATGTTGTGGCACAACGCGATGAGAGTCGTCACATCTGGGATGCCTTGTCGAATATTCCCGGTCGGCAACGCGAAGTCGTTGTGCTCAAGATTTGGGAACAAATGACGTTCGCCGAAATCGGCGAGGTCCTCGATATCACGCCTTCCACCGCAGCCAGTCGTTACCGCTACGCCTTAGAGAAACTGTCACGTCATCTGCGTCCGCATTTCGAGTCCACCCGCCAAGAGAATGACGTCGTTGGAAGTGGAGTCGCACAATGAATCATCAGTTAATCGAGCAGGAACTGGCGTTGCTCGCGGAGTCAATCACTCCAACGCAGCTGCATCGTTCCCGAATTCTGGATGACGCAACACAGGAATCACGTGGCGAACGAATCAAACGTCATTGGTCACGGGTTGTGATTGGGTGCTCGCTCGTCTTGTTTTGTGGACCCTTGTTGGGATCCATGATTGAAGTCGACCTTCCGCGGCCGCGCCGCGCCCAAGCCGTCGAGTCCGCTGCTCTCGAACATGCGACGCAGACTCAGACCAGCTACGACTGGGCCCTTGTCGAAGTCTTCAAGCGTCAAAGTGCGACCGATCCGTGGTGAGAGATCATTTGATCTCAAACGGGATTTCTGCTTGCCCGTATTTTTTCCCGATCACGTCCTCGATCGTCAGCTGCATGCGATAGCTGCCGGTCGTCAATTGCGCCGGAAGATTCATCTGGTATGCAAGGAAGTAGTCTCGCAGATGGTTCCGCGACGTCTGTTCATCGACCGGTAAGAGCTGACTGACGACCTTGGTGCCTGATGCGTCGTAAACGTCGTAGGTGCCACGAAGCCGGGTCTGCAACGAGCCATTGACTTCCGTAGCGATGAAATTCTCGACTTCGCAGTACAGAATGACCTGCTGGCCGGCATCGAATCGGTTGCCGTCGAACGGTTTGACTTGACCGTAAGCTTCGATCTCCGTGCAGAATTCAATGTTGCTCAGTCGAAGGGAGTCGGTTGCTTCGGCCAAAAATCGCGTGGCTTCGCGGAATTGCGGTAGAGCTTCGGTGATACGTCGACCGGACGACGGGTGTCCCTGCGGATCAATCATGGTCCACAAGCCGAGCAACTGATGCTTGAGATACTGTCGATCCGAATCGTTCATTCCTTCCATCGATTCGGTCGCCGTTACCGGACGGCCCGCGAGAACCATCAAGTGACGGGCGACGATCATTCGTCGCTCGCGCTCGGCCGGAGACTCACCCGTGACGGGGCGCTGCACAATATCCAACAGCTTGTCAAAAAGCTCCGCTTCGGTGAGCTCTTCGGTCGGTGACGGGGTGCCCGCGTCGGTCGATTCGGAGATCGTTTCAAGCGCATGTGCCGTTCGCATCGTGGTTTTGCTGCGACCGTCATGTGAGACCGGCACGACCTCCTCATTTGCCGATGTAACCCCTTGGCTCTTTTGCGTTGCTGCTCCCGTGGTTTGTGCCACGAGGTCGCCGGCACGAGACGAAGACTGAGCGGTTGCGGCGTTCTCCGTTTCCGCTGCTCCGATTCGCCTCGTCGTCAGTCCCGATGGAACCGTGTTTGCTTCGGAGAGCTCTGGAAGGTCCGCCAATGATTCTCGTAACGCCAACTCAATTGCCTGAGGCGACTTTGTCGAGCGATCTGATGCCGCGAGTTCCGAGACATCCTTGGGAGTTTTCGTCGCGACTGCTGTCGATGGCGTCTTCGCTTTCGGTGCAACACTCAAAGAATCATCTAAATCATTCAGTGATGCCGAGACGAGTGAACCCACCGACTCTTGCGCGGTGGATGGTTTTGCCTTTGAAACTCTCTCTGCTCGCGTTTGAGTGGGAGGCGGTGGTGTCTGGTCCGAAAGCGACATTTTCGCATCGGCACCCGGTTCTTTCGCTGGCACCTCTTTCTGCCCGGGCAGCCGCGCGCCGGCCAAGATACCTCGTTTGCGCTCGTCGTTTCGACCGGCATCGGTGAGTCGACCAGTCTCCGCGCCAGGCTTCTTGACGCTCGCGTCACGACGAGCCGGTGCGACGGGAGGTGCCGTCTCCGTGACGCGGACCGTGCGTTCGGACCCACGTCCGCTACGACATCCGCTCAAGCAGACGACGGCGATGCAAAGGCCCCACGAGATGGCGTGAACATGCTTGGGGAGTTTGACCGAGTGCATCCGTGCCTCGCTGTGGAACTTTGATCCGTCGAAAGTCAACTTGATAACGAAATTCCACTTTCAGATGCAATCTCGCTTCGTGATGCTCCGCGAAATACAGCAACTCCCGATCGTCCAGCAATGTCAAAGCGGGTGTTTCACGCGATGATTTCACGTTTGTTTTGGACGTAATCCCATAAGACAAAGCGGTCGAGGTTGTTTCCACTTGTGAAAAACACGCGTCCGCGGGTCGATTGGGCGAGTCGATTGGCGAAACGGATGTCTTCCTCGGATTGGGACCAGCTGGGTACCAGGAAGATGTTGATGACGATGCCTTCCTTCTCGCAGAGCTTTGCCTCACGCATTGTAGCCTGCTCGGTTCTGAGGTCCGGGGGGTACAGCATGTACAGCCACTGATCTTCACAGTGGGCCGTGGGGAGCCCGTCGGTAATCAGAACGATTTGGCGATTCGGCGTGTCCGTGTTGATGAGGTTCTGTCGCGCCAGTTGGAGCGAGCGTTGAATATTGGTGAAGTGGGGCGGCATCTGCGCTTCGACGGTGTCGGGGTCGCTCAGGTCCGCTTTCAATCGCACGATCGGGTCATGGATCGTGACGTGCTTTGGCATCAAATTGATGATCTCGCCGGGCGGGCAGATCTTGGCGAAGGTGAACATTTCGATGAAACGGACGAAGTCACCCGGGTATTCGGACTGAATCAACCCTTGGAGTGCCAATGCCATTCGCTTGACGTTCATGTATTGACCGTCGTACCGCATCGAGCCGCTCATATCCATGATCACGCACGTCGCGCACTTCGGGTGATTGCGCGTCTTGTGGATCTCGATGTCGTCGCTGTGAAGTCGGAGTGGCCGTTCGTCGCCTTGCCTTAGCAGGGCATTGATCACTGTCTGCGGGATGTCCATGTTCGCGATCGAATCGCCGAATTCGTAAGGTTTGGTCTGCTGTAATTCGACGGCCCCTTCACCGACAACTTCGCCTTGATGCCGCCCCGATCGCGAGGGAGCGAGATCACTGAAGATCCTTTCGAGCAGCCGCCCCTGGAAGATTTTGTAGGCTTGCGGTGTCAATCGGAACCGACCGCCATCTTCGCGTTGGAGCCCCTGCCGTTCCGCTTGCTCACGGACAAGGTTCTCGATCTGTTGACGCATTTCTTCGAGTTCTTGCATGTCGCCCGGCTGGGCGAACTCACCGAGCATCTCCATGTCGATGATGCCGATCTGCGCGGTCTTGGCGGCTTCCTCCAACTGTCGCAACAGTTCATCGATCTTCTCAAGTTCTTCTTTGATCTCGAGTGCTTTGGGAACCGACATCGACTCGTTCCCGGTGAACTCGTACTTGCTATCGAGTTCTTCGATGTTGTGTTTATCGGTCATCCGCGACGACACGCGGAGCAGGTCCGTCGCGGTGGTGCCGCCGAGGTTTTCTGCGCGGTACCAGAGTGATTCGAGCAGGTAGGGCTGCTCGGTATTGATCGCCCGTCGGAAAAGGTCCGACAGTTGCTTGGGAACACGAACGTCTTTGGCCGCTTGGTGAAAGGCTTTGCGAGCCTTTTTTTGGACCGTTCGTGACTCGTAGGTTTCGAGAATCTTGCGTTTCCGTTCCTCGAGCATCGCTCGCATCATGTCGATGCTCGGACCAAGCCCCTGGATTTGACTCGGGTCCAGGCGGACGGCGCGCGCGAGTTCCTCATCGCTCAATTCGCGAAATTCGCCATACATCAACGCCTGTTCAAAAACGGGCGAAATGAGATCGGGTGGCGGAGCTGAGGGCGGAGGAAATGCGACCGGGTCGTACTTTTGGTACGCGTGAATGACACCGCCGATTCGCTTGGGCATGTTAAATCTCGTACTCGATCTTGCCATGACGTTGGGAGCGACTGATTCGGTCCATGCTATACATTCCTGCCAGCACAAACTCGACACAACTGGCGCGGACGGCTTCGTTCTCACCCGCGTTGACCTCGAACGCCAAGTCCCATGCCGGTGGAACGCTTTGCAGACGCTCGGCGTATTGGCTACTCGGGAGCAGGTCACCGACCTCCACGCGAACGCCGCCCCTGAAAATCTCAGCGATCTCCGCCAAACCGTGCTGCTCGACGTATTCGCCGAACACGACTTCGATCGCCTTCGCGACCACAGCGTCCAATACCTGACGCTCGCTCATCTGGTGCGTCCCCATCAAATCCAGTTCCAGCTTGCCGAGTGAGCTGGAGTAAAGATGGCCGAGATCGCTGATTCTCGGCACCGCGGGCTTTTCGTCATGCAGGATTCCACGCTGCCGCGCCGAAGCGATCATGGTGCGGAAATTGGCGAGCGAAAATCGTGCGGAAACACCCGAAGCTTGATCGATGAACTTGCTCTTTCGGGCTTGCTCCGTAATCTCCTCGATCAATTGATACATGAAGTACGGCACCTGGATCGGGTAGGAACCGTCTTCCAAGTCTCCACCGACTTCCTGGCGGAGAATGTCGATGCCCTGGTCACGCTCGGTCGGGTAGTGTGTTTGGATGATCGTTCCGATTCGATCCTTGAGTTGAGGGATGACTTTACCGCTGCGGTTGTACGTCGACGGGTTTGCGGAGAACAGAATCATGATGTCCAAATCGAAGCGAACCGGGTAGCCGCGGATTTGAACGTCGCGTTCTTCAAGGATGTTGAAAAGCCCGACTTGGACCAAGTCATCGAGTTCCGGCAACTCATTCATCGCGAAGATGCCGCGATGCATCCTTGGGATCAGACCAAACGAGAGCGCTTCTTCGGCGCTCATGCTGACGCCACCCGTTAATTTGGCCGGATCAATCTCACCAATGATGTCGGCAAACTTCGTTCCCGGTGAGAGTCGCTCGGCATAACGATCGTCGCGATGCCACCACGCGACCTTGATGTCCTCTGGGTCGTGTTGAGCAACCAACTGACGTCCGAGCGTCGTTACGGGATTGGTGGGATCCTCGTGGATCGGAAGCTCGGGATGATCGATATACGGAATCCACTCATCAAGGAATCGGGTCAACATCCGCATGATGCGGCTCTTGGCTTGGCCTTTCTCGCCGAGGAACAGCATGTCGTGTTCGGCAAGCAACGCCAAATTGATCTCGGGGATCACCGTGTCTTCGTACCCCACGATGCCCGGAAACAGTTCTTCACCGCTTGCCAGCATTCTCGTGAAGTTGTCACGGATTTCCCGCTTCACCGATTTCGAGGTCCAGCCGCTGTCGAGAAGTTCCTTCAGGGTCGTCGCCGTGGGCGTGGCCGTCGCTACGTTCATCGCTGATTCCATAGGGAGTAAGTTCGGCTGATTGTATGCATCCGCAAACTGTCGATCCCAAAAAGACTGGATGTGGGTTTGTTGCTGGTCGCTTCCGGGGCTTGTTCGTCGCCGCGGTCATGAGGAGACGTCTTGTCCAACCGCCCTGGGACGGGGCAAGGTGCGTCGGTTCTGTTTGCCCCAAATCCAGAGGGCAACCGTGGCGCAAAGGACGATCACAATCATCAGGACGATCCAAGCCGGTTGTTGCAGGCGGTGACGGAGACCAGTCCCTGTTGCCTCGGCGGACGTTTTCTCCGCAGACGGGCTCGATTCATAGCGAGTCCCCACCGGCAACGATTCGGTTGACATCGCGGAGGAGTCTGTCTCGATCACTTGATTCTCGTAGCGAATACTGCGGATCAAGATTCGGCCATCGGCGAATGCCGCTTTCTCGGCGAGTAGGAGAGTCCCTCGTCGAATTCGACCCACGTGGACGCGCTGTTTTGCATCGAGCCGTTGTCGCGGGTCCAGTAGCCTGTACGTCGAAAGTGCGACCCGCGAGAGTTGGTGTTCGGTAACCCGGCTCGGGGCGCTCAACTGCTTCGAAGCCAATGATTTGGTGGTCCGCATCGCGGCACGGCGGATGACGGTCAATCGTGATTCACGCGGCTGCAATCCGATCCGTTGGAAATCATCGGGGCACAACGCCACGATGATCGACGAGGCCGGCACGGACGGGCGTGGGGCATCATTGAAAGGTGTTTCGAAGCTGTTGCCTTCGTTTTCCGCCACGTTCCCTCGGGTGTTTCTTGCAGAAGCCGACGGAGTCTTCCCGATGCTCCGTTAGCAACCGTACCATCTCCTAGGGAATCGAGACACGCGCCCAAAATGGACGTTTACGGTCAGCTCGTTGCCGGACGTCTTCAAGTATCGTTTCCAGCGAACCATCGAATTCGAATCGTTTGTTGCGACTCCCGAGTACAACCGGCTCGTTGAGATTAATCCCCATCTCCGGACGCAGCCACACGGTAAACGAATCCGTCGGGCCGGAGAATGAGAGGCGGTTTCCGACACGGACCGCGCCGGTGATGGTGCCCGCGCGTTTTCGTTTTTTTTCGTGATCCCAGAGCACCGGGTTGAGATCGACGGCTTGCGTCAAAGGACCGAGTTCCAGCCACCAAAAGTACTGATCCCCAGCACGAATGGTCTTGGTCTCGAACTCCTGCGGGAACGGTTTTCGAACGTGGGTCGTCGCGTTCATCCAACGGAATAAATCGGGAATCTCTTCGTAGAAGTGTTCGGAGCCTCGTCCCTTGTACATCACGACGGTGGCGTCGTTTCGGACATGCATGTAGTCGTCCAGCACAGCACCCATCCGGCTCAGCGGCGGCGTCGGACCCGAGCGTTCACCCATCACGAAATACATCGGGAGCGTCCGCGCGTTTGGAAAGTAGTGTTTGATGGTCTTGGCGGGCTCTCCGTTCACACTCACCAAACCCGCCCAATGATCCGGGTGCGACAAGGCGATATCCCACGCCGCCGTCGCGCCGTCACCGTGGCCCACGATGAAGACTCGATCCGCATCAATCGAGCATCGGCGCATCGCATCCCTCAGGCAAGAGAGCACCGCATGGTGTTCACGTGGCGTGTATTCGTAAACTCGTTGCGTGTCACGAGACCATTGAGGCGATACGACGATGTAGCCGTTGCGCATCGCGTGTCCGGAACGCGCGTTTTGAACGTTGTCAAAGTCCCCCGCCCACCAAGTCAATTCCAGCTCCGGATTCGCTCCTGGCGGAGCAAGTGCCAACAAGCACGGATACTCGCGAAGCGGATCGTACTCTGGAGGTAGCTGAACCAAATAGCTCGGCCCTCCAGGGTTCTCAACTCGGTGAAAACCTGGAACCGTCGGATCCTCGGAGCCCTCCGGCCACGGCTTGGGTGGCTTCATCAGCGGTAACAAACGAGCGACGTATTCGATCTGCGAACCCTCGATCGTCTGCAGTTCCTCGAGAATGCTCCGTCGCCGCGCCAGATCCGCCGACCCCAGGTATTCGGCAACCAGATCGCGGACTTTCACCAACGAAGATGCGATCAGAAGGTTTTGCTCACCGGATCCTCGACCGAGGAGCCATCCTGAAACGGCCAAGGCCACGCGCGCATCGACGGCAATGCCTTGAGCACTACGCAATCGGTTGTAGTCGCTCAGGCGGGGCAGGGTAGCGGAGTTCAAACCGGCCGAGATCTCTGCAAACGCTTTTTCCAGGTTGGCGTTGCGTTCATTCGGCGGAAGCATCTCCATGTCAGCCTTCAACGCGGCAACCAGACCGTCGATCTCACGCTGGTTGTCATCCAGTCGTCGAATCTCGTCGCTCACGGTCAATCGCATCGTTCGACCAACGGCACCGAGCGGAAATCCGTCGTACACTCGGCGGGCAAAGGCTTCTTGACCCACGGCTGCACGCTGCTTCGCCTCGATGATCAGCTGGTTCGCTTGTTGCGCGACGATGCCGATCAGTTGCGCATCCATGCTGGGTTGGTCCGGAAAGTCACGCATCGCTCGCTTGAGCTCCGACTCCGCTTCACCGAATCGTTTGGCTTCGATGAAGAAACGGACGACTTCCAGCCGTTTGTCGAAATCCGTTTGGTCGATGCGTTGGCGAAAGAAATTCAGCAGGTCCGAGGATGGAATGGCGCTCGTCGCGAGACGCATGTCCCAGTCGTATGAGTGATTTGCCCGTAGGGCTTCGACTTTGGCGTACCGGGCGTTCAATTCCGTGATGCCCTGGATGACGGTGAGCGGCTGTCCTTTCGGACCCCGGACCGTCATTGAACGGCGGCCGAAGCGGTTGAATGGAGACACATTGAGGATGTCACCAATACTCTGCACCTGGTCGCCAGTTCGAGGGACCGACTGCTTGAATTCTAAAGACTGTTCGACGCCACGAATGTCTTGAGCCTCTCCTGACACCATCCCGCGTCGGTGAACGTAGACGCGGCGCAATCCGTCATCGACCAGCAAGATCGGTCTCGATTTGACTTGACCGGCGCTTCCCGCTTGAAAGCCGCTTTGACTCAACGACGGAATGTCCGCGAGTAGGCCCTGCAACGTGAGGCCGCTTTTCAAGGTGACTCGCTGATCCGAAAACGCGGTGCTTCCGATTGCGAGGCAACCGATGAGTAATGCCCCGAGGCAACTGTGACGACTCATGCAAGCACTCCGGTGGCGGCGACAACAACTTCGGTCGTCCGCTCACCGGGCGCGACCGGTTCGACTAGCACGGGGTTTGAACCGCTTGGTTCGATCTGATTCATGAGTATCGCGGCGGCCTGTTGAACCGATCGTCCGATTGGAGCAACACCGCGGGCCATCGAGTCGACCGCCGGCATCGTTTGATCCATCCAGTCTTGTCGCTGCACAACGCTCCAAAACTCGACGGAGCCCCAGTCGTCTACTTCCCAAGTGTCGGACTCGGGAGTGGCGGCGACGATCGCCGGCTGTGGCATGACGTTGTTGTCCGGTCGCCACGTGACCGTGACGCAAACAAGGATCGCAGCCGCCATGGCGATCACCGCATTCCAGGCGGCCGTGTCGCCGCGACGCGGCGGCGGCTCGTAGGATTCGATGTGAGACCAGATCATCAGCCGCGAAGCACATTCATTGCACTGCTCGCAGTGTTGACGCAACAACGTGTCGTCGGCAACGTCCTGCCGCTCATCGAGAAGGCTGTCCAATCGGCGCTGGAAGTCGTCGCAGTTCATTGGCAACCTCGCTGTGTTCTTTCGGCGATGATCTCGCGTCGTCTGAGTTGGTCGATCAATCCCGCGCGGGCACGGTGCACGAGCGTTTTGACGGTGCCTACCGGGCATCCCATCCTTTCCGCTATTTCAACATAGCTCAGGGATTGTTCATGAAACATTTCGAACGCGATCCGCTGACGATCAGGAATAGTCGTCAACGCAAGGGTGATCTCCTCTCGCATGTGGTTCGCCGCCGCAAGCGCTTGCCCGCCATCCTGCGTCGGCGGTTCGGCGACTGCGCCCAAGGACGCGTGCGAACGTCTCTTGGCGAGTTGTGTGCGACTTCGGTTGCCAGCGACCGTCGCCAGCCAGGGTGCCATCGGGCGACGAGGATCCCAGCGTTCAAGATTTCGAGCTAACCTCGAAAACGTTTCTTGAGTCGCATCTTCGGCATCCTGACGGTGTCGAAGGATTGCGAAACAGATGCGGAACACGAAGTCGTGATAGCGTTCAACGAGCAGCGTGAACGCGGCTGTCTCCTCAGCAAAGAATCGCGCCGCCAACGAAGCGTCCGACTCAATGGCTTGAACCGCAATGTGGGATGACGAACTCGAGTCTCTTCGCATGCCGGGTTGCCCCTGATGGAAAAGGATTTAGCGACCGCTGAAAAACCGCTTGAGGGCATCGTCGGCGGCATCGGTGGATGAATCCGTCATCGACTTTTTGGCGTCGTCGGGCAGCTTGCCCTTCTTCTTTTTCTTTTGTTCTCGCAAACGTTCCAGCAGCGACGAGTCATTAACGGAAAGATCGGTGCTATCGGTCGACGAGTCGTCGTCACTGAGGCCTTCTTCGATCTTCTGAATGTCGTCCACTCGAAACTGTCGCGTGTCCGGGTCCGACAGCTTGCGGACTCGGTCGATTTGGTCGGCTTCGTCCAGCCATCCCGTGACATCGACTTCTTCGAAACGGCTGTCGCCTTCGCTGACCGTTCGAGCCGCCGCGTCAGTGACATCCGCCACTTCGGGTTTCTTATTGCCTTGTAAGCCGTGTTCGATCAGCAGCTCAAAAGCCAGTTTGCCGATCTTGAGATGATCTCCCGCGTTGAGCACCTTGGCTCGATCGACAGGCAACTTCTTTTCGTTGACGTAAGTTCCGTTACGACTCTTTAAATCTTGGATCAGAACGCGACCATCGCGAACCACCAAAATGCAATGCTTCCGGCTGATGGAGTCGCTCTTGGGGCGCAGCTGGCAGGATTCGCTTCGTCCGATCAGGAACTTATCACCAGCGACAGGGATTTCGGTCCCTTCGTGACTCCCTGTTAAGACCTTGAGCTTCACTTGCATCCGCAGCACCTTTGTCGTGGAATCCAGCCGATCGGAAGTCGCATCCGGATCGCGCGGCGTTTTGGAAAAGGCCTTTGGTAGCCGATCTCATTCGGCTTCACCGCTGAACAAATTGTAGACCGAACTATCGGTGGCGAAAATCCCGCAGTGCCTCAATTACGAGGTTTGAAAACCCCCGAACCCGCCCCAGGGGGGAGATTCGCGAGCGTTTTTGACCGTAGAGGCCATTAGCGGCGCAACCACCACCCAGAAGAATCAAACCTGATTTGCAACTCATTGGCCCGGTTTTTCTCCTCGGAATCGACTTCGCCGCCAATCCAGTCGACGTCCAGCCACGCTCCGATCGAATCCGCGATCCGTCGGCTGAGTCTGTCGATCGGCAAAAGCTGAGAGGTCAGCTCGAAAATGCCAGGGATCTGGGGGGCGCTCTCGCTGGCACGCAAGAGAATGCTTCCGTGCTGAAGCAACGCCGAACGGGCACGGCGTTGGGCGCTGCCGACGACTTTGTAACCGCTGATCAGCAAGTCCTCATCGGTCCGTCGTTGAAAGCATAGGTAGGCATCATCGACACCAGCGACGCCCCCGCTTTCACGAAACGGCCGCGCTGAAATTCCAAACTCGCCGAGGGCCGTGACAATCGCCTCGTGCATCGCGAGGTACAAGTCTTGCCGCGAAACACGAAACGGTTCGCCCGTGGGAATCGTGAGACTGTAGGTCAACTCGTGGTCATGAAGGATCGCACCACCGCCGGTCGACCGACGGACTTTGCATAGCGACGCGTGTGCCGCCGACACCGTTTGATGCGATTGGAAATAACCCAGCGACAACGTCGGCTCGGACCAACCATAAAACCGAAGCGTTGGTCGCGTCGGGCGACCTTCGAATGAACCCGTCGATGTCGCTTCCAAAATGGCCTGGTCTAAGGCCATGTTCCAACTCGCCGGGCTCGCCTCGAACGCAAGCAGTCGTCCGTTCGACACGACTATTCTGAGGACTCCGTCCAGCGAAGAACCGGTTTGCGAGCAGCCGCAACGTCATCCGGCCGACTGATCTTCGTGGTGTGCGGTGCCTCGTGAATCAGATCGCCCGCTTCTTCGGTGATCCGGAAGAGTGCTTCTGCGAATGCGTCGAGCGTTTCTTTGCTTTCGGTCTCTGTCGGTTCCACCATCACCGCTTCTTCGACGACCAGCGGGAAGTAAACCGTCGGCGCGTGGAAGCCATAATCGAGTAGCCGCTTGGCAAGATCCATCGCGGTCAGCCCTTGCTCTTTCTTGAGCTTGGACGCCGTCGCCACGAATTCGTGCATGCAACGATCGCCATGCGGCACATCCAGAATGTGCTTCACCTTGCTGAGCAAATAGTTCGCGCCCAATACCGCATCTTCGCTGACACGTCGCAAACCTTCTTTGCCGTAAGTGCGGATGTAGACGTAGGCCCGTGCGAGGACACCGACGTTACCGAAGAAGGACCGCACTCGGCCGATCGACTTGCTCGGATTGGCCGTCACGTACTCTTCGCCTTGCTTCTCAACGATCGGTCCGGGCAAATAATCGGCGAGGAAATCGCGAACACAAATGGGGCCCGCACCCGGTCCGCCGCCACCATGAGGACCCGAGAATGTCTTGTGGGGGTTGTAGTGCATCAAGTCGGCGCCGAAGTCGCCGGGACGCGTGATCCCGAGGATGGCATTCATATTCGCGCCATCCAGGTAGATCAATCCGCCGGCTTCGTGAACCAAGTCGGTGATCTCTTTGACTTGTGAATCGAACAAGCCCAGCGTGTTGGGATTGGTGAGCATGAAAACCGCCGTCTGCCCGTTGAGCTTTGACTTGAGGTCCTCCATATCAACCAAGCCGTTCTCGCCGCTCTTTACCGTCTGTGTTGAGAAGCCGGCCATTTGGGCGCTAGCGGGGTTGGTCCCGTGAGCCGAGTCTGCGGTCAAGACAACGCTTCGTTCGGTTTCACCTCGGTCGCGGAAATACGCGGCGGCAACGAAGAGCGCGGTCAGCTCGCCATGGGCGCCAGCCGCCGGCTGCAACGAGACGCCCGGCAGTCCTGAGATCTCAGCCAGCATCCCTTGAAGCTCGAAGAGCATTTGAAGCACACCGGGAATCGACCGATCGTCTTGCAACGGATGCACATCCACCAAGCCAGGCAAGGACGCCAGTCGCTCGTTCCGCTTGGGGTTGTACTTCATCGTGCACGAACCCAGAGGGTAAAAGTGCGTGTCGACGCTCATATTCATCGTCGACAGATTGACGAAATGTCGAATGACGTCGGGTTCGGCCAGCTCGGGTAGGGCGGGGGGCGCGTCGGCGAGTTGATCCGCTGGCAAGAGCGTTGCCGCCGAATCGAGGTCTTGCGCTAGTGCGGGCAGCCGGTGCGCCCGGCGGCCTTCGCGGCTCATCTCAAACAGCAGTTTCGTGGCTTGTTGATTTCTCATCTTGTTTCATCCTCAAACGGTTTGTGCCACGGGATCGATGCGCTGTGACTCAGCAGACTGAAGCACTTCCACAAGCTCCTCAATCTCGGCTTCGGTTCGTTTCTCCGTCACGGCGACCAACAGGCAATCGTTCCATGCCTCATCCAAGTCACCCATCGCGACGCCGGCGAGGAAACCCTTGGATTGGGCGTGCTGAACCAGTTGTTGCACCTGGTTTTGCCGATCGCGAATCACGAACTCCTTGAACACGGGGCCCGGGTGCACCAGTTCGAATCGTTCGCTCGCCGCAAATTTTTCGCGAGCGACGTTGGTCTTCACCACGCAGTGCTCGGCCGTTTCCTTCAGGCCATGTGGCCCGAGAAGACTGAGGTAGATCGTTGCGCGAAGTGCGAGCAGCGTTTGATTGCTGCAAATGTTGCTGGTCGCCTTCTCACGACGAATGTGTTGCTCTCGCGTTTGCAGCGTTAGCACCCAGCAGCGGTTGCCGCGCCGGTCCGACGTTTGGCCGGCGATGCGGCCAGGCAAACGACGCATCAGGTCCTTGCGGCAGGCCATCACGCCGAGGTAGGGACCGCCGTACTGCAGCGGATTGCCGAGACACTGTCCTTCGGCGACCGCGATGTCGGCACCTAAGTCTCCCGGCCGTTTCAGCAAACCGACGCTGATCGGATCGAAAGACTGAATCACCAATGCGCCCGCTGCGTGCGCCGCATCGGCGATTTTCTGGACCTGTTCGAGACGTCCGAAGTAATTCGGATGCTGGAGCAGCACACAAGCTGTTTGCTCGTCAATTGCTTCGATCAAGTCCTCGCTCGTGCCCGACTCATTCGCGGGGACCACGACGAGTTCGGCATCGATGTTCTCAAGGTACGACTCGAGGATTTGCCGGTACTCAGGATGGACGGCACTGCTGGTGATGACGCGGTGACGCTTCTTCACGGATGCCAGTGCCATCAACACGGCTTCCGTCGCGGCCGATCCACCGTCGTAGAGGCTGGCGTTGCTGACGTCCAAGCCCGTCAGTTCGCTGACCAACGTCTCATACTCGAACATCACCTGCAGGTTGCCCTGGCTGACTTCGGCCTGGTAAGGCGTGTAGGACGTGTAGTACTCACCACGCGATGCGATTTCATCGACCACGGCGGGGATGAAATGGTCATACGCGCCGCCGCCCATGAAGCACACGTGACTTGAAACCGACGCGTTGCCTGCGGCGAGCCGTCGCATCTCCTGCTCGAGCGACATTTCGTCGACAGAGGGTGGCAAGTCGAGCGGGCGTTGCATTTGCAATGCCTTCGGAACTTGGCCGTCAATGATTTCCTGCAACGACTCGGCACCGATCGATCGCAGCATCTCGAGGCGATCGGCTTCCGTGTGAAACAAATATCCGTTCATTCAATCTCCGGCATGACATGAGTGTCGTTGGCGGCGTAGGTGACTAGCGTTCGCGATTGGACTGAGGATCAACCCTCGGAAGCACACTGTTTCTGATAGGTCGGGAAATCCATCAGTTTCTCAAGTGTGGCTTCATCCTCGATTCGCACTTTGATGATCCATCCGAAGTCGTAAGGGTCTTCGTTCAGGTTATCGAGTTGGTCCGGCAAATCCTCGTGAACGGCAACGACTTCGCCGCCCACCGGGCAGTACAGGGGACTGACCGCTTTGACCGATTCGACTTCACCAAATTCTTCGCCGGCACCGACGCTTTTCCCGGCTTCCGGCAGTTCCATGTAAACGAGATCGGTGAGTTGCTCGATCGCGAAGTCCGAAATGCCGATGGTTGCGATCTTTTGTCCGCCCTCTTCGGCGACATCCACCCATTCATGAGTCTCTGCATACAAAAGGGTGGTTTTGTCTCGTGCCATAATGAAGGTACTCCCTCGATAACGAATCAGAATGCTATTTGGCTCGACGGTAAAACGGCATCTTCGTTCGCGTTGCAGCGATCGTTTTGCCGCGGATGTCGATTTCGAATTCCTGCTCGGTTGCCTTCTCCGCGTCAACCATCGCCATCGCGATCGGATGGCCGAGCGTCGGCGAAGGGCCACCACTGACGACTTGCCCGATGACCGCTCCCGTCGAATCCAGGACGTTGGAGCCGTCGCGGGCGGGGCGCTTGCCTTGGGGGATCAAGCCGATGCGCTTTTTCGCAGGGCCGGACGCTTTGATGTTTGCGATCGCGTCACGACCGATAAAGTCGCGATCTTCCAGGTCGCAGGCGAAGCCCAAACCTGCCGAGATCGGATCGGTCGCCTCGTCGAGTTCATGTCCATAAAGCGGCATGGACGCTTCCATCCGGAGCGTGTCACGGGCTCCCAAGCCGGCCGGCGCAAATCCAGCTTCGCGTCCCGCCAAAAGAACGTTCTCCCAAATCCGCGTCGCGTCTTCGGCGCGTGCAATGATCTCGAAGCCATCTTCTCCCGTGTACCCGGTGCGACTGACGATCACCGGTTTGCTCATTTGATCGGTGATGACCGCTCGGTAGTATTTGAGCTGCGAGGGATCGGCACGGAACAATCGTTTGCAGGTCTCCATCGCAAGCGGACCCTGAACGGCGATCATCGCCGTCAATTCCGTTCGGTCGGAGAAGGTGACCGTCGGAAAGTCATCGAGGTGTTGCTTGATCCACTCGACGATCTTCTCGCGGTTCGAGGCGTTGACCACGAGCAGATGAAACTGACTGTCGCTCGGTGTCTTGAGGTTTGAGACCAGAACGTCATCCAAGACCCCGCCATCCTCGCGACACATCAGCCCGTATCGGACCTGTCCGATTGCCAGGTCGGTGACGCGTCGGGTCAACAACCGATCTAGCAATTCGGCGCTTCCTTCGCCATCGAATCGAAGCCGACCCATGTGGGAAACATCAAACAGGGCGGCTTTGGTCCGGCAAGCCACGTGTTCACTGACGATCGATTCGTATTGAATCGGCATCTCGTAACCGGCGAAGGGAACCATGCGGGCTCCCGCCTGACGATGCCATGCGTCGAGTGGCGTCTTAGAAAGTTGAACTTGGCTCACGGGTGGGCTCGCGACGGTCGCTGATTCGGCGAATCGCTCGTCGCATCGATGCACCCATCACGGATCGGAACACTCGCCGGTGCCGGAGTGGTCGTCCGGGGCGGGTGCAGAACGTGGGGCCAGAATGTCAACGAGCAGTTGGCCAAAGTTTAGCGGAACCGGCAAGCGTTTCTAGGCTCTGTTTCAAAACTCCCAAGCGTTAGAGGCACCGCATTCGGTAGCCCCGGATCTCGGTGTCGAAGCGGGTGGTATCCGCCCTACCGACGCTTTCGTTTCTGTTTGCCACGCCGATCGCGTTTTCGTTTGGTTTTGTACGCCGACTTTTCCACGCCTTTACCGCCCTTTTTTGCCATCGGGTTGCCGCTGCCCACGGAGTGGTTCTTGAGCGGCTCGAAGAAAAGTTGACGTTGCGCCAAATCGACTCGGGAGACACGCACGGTCAACTGGTCGCCCAATCGATAGCGGTGATGCGCCTTGTGCCCCACCAAAATCTGCCCGCGGCGTTCGAAGCGGTACTGATCCGATGGCAGTTGCCCCACCGACACATAGCCGCTGACTGGCAACTTGACGCAGCGGGCGAGAAACCCGTCGGCAAATACTCGCGAGATCACCGCCGGCATCGTTTCTCCGACGTGCTTTTTGAGGAAATGCAGCAGTTTTAGTTCGATTAACTCGCGCTCGGCCTGCGCTGCATTGCGTTCCATGTCGCTGCAGTGGTGCCCGAGTTTGAGCACCGAGCCGAATGCGTCGTCGGGAGTCTTTTCGCCTGCGCGCAGTCGATCAATCAGTCGATGCACTGTCAGGTCGGGGTAGCGACGGATCGGGCTGGTGAAATGGCAGTAATGCTGCATGTCGAGGGCGTAATGGCCGTCGGTTTGCGGACCATAAACAGCCTTGTTCATGCTTTTGAGCACGGCAAAGTTCACCGCATCCTCGAGCGGTGTCCCCGCGACGCGATCGAGTACCTGCTGGATTTCGAAGCGACTCTCGATCGAGTCCACCCCGAGCCGAAGGTCGCGAACGAAATTGGAAAGCTGTCTCAGTTTTCGTCGATCGGGTGCCGGGTGGATTCGGTGCAGGAACGTGAACTCCGCGTCATCCAGCCATGTCGCAACCGCTTGGTTTGCCGCCAGCATGAATTCTTCGATGAGCTGGTGGCTCTCGGTGTGCACGACACGATGCGCGCCTTTGACTTTGCCGCCCTTGTCGAGTTCCAGCTTGACGTCCGGCATGTCCATCGACAACGCACCACGCTTGAATCTCCGCTTGCGAAGCACCATCGCCAGTTGATGCATGTCGCTCAGCAGATCGCAAACGGGATCGCCCCAGTCCGACCGAAACTTCGCGGGCGACTCGAGGAACTGGTCGACAATTCGATAGTGCAATCGCTTGTCACTTCGAATCACCGTGTTGTGAACTTCGGTGTGAACGACGACGCCCTCTTCGGTGAATTCAATTTCCACCGATTTCGCGAGACGACGTTTCTCGGGTTGAAGGCTCGCGAGATGGTTGCTGATGATCTCGGGAACCATCGGGATCACGCGATCGGGCAGGTAAACGCTCGTCGCGCGGCGTCGAGCTTCTTCATCGAGTTTTCCGCCCGGATGCACGAAATAGCCGACGTCGGCGATGTGGACCCACAGCCTCCAATGACCGGTTTCTTCCTTGGAGAGCGAGATCGCGTCGTCGAAATCGCGAGCGTCGTAGGGGTCGATCGTGATCGTGAGTAAGTTTGTTAAATCGCGACGACCTTCATGCGAAGCGTCTTCGTCGAATTCATCGGCGCGACGGCGGGCTTCGTCCAAAACGTCTTCTGGAAAATGGTCCGGCAAACCGTACTGACGCATGATCGTCAGCGTGTCGATATTGGGGTTGTTGCTGCTGCCGAGTCTTTCCAGCAGGACCGCTTCACCGGGGTTCCCGTTTTCGTCCGGAAACGACACCACTTCGACGAAGACCTTGTCACCGCGGTCGATCGGCAACCCTTTGACGTCACCGACAAGCACCGGTTCTTCGTGCGGCGTTCCATCGAGGTACACCGCCGGTTGACCATTTACCGTGTCGAACGTGCCCGTGAATTGTCGCCGAGCGCGTTGCAGAATTTTGAAGACGGAGGCTTCGGTTCCGCCGCGCCGACCCGGGCGGACTTTGACTTCGACGAGGTCGCCTTCGAGGGCGCCCCCGGTTTGCCCCGGTGGGATAAACAGGTCTTCGGCGACCGCACCATCTCCCGAGTCCCCGGGACGCAAGAACCCGAATTCGCCTCCCGCCGCCATGCGAAACACACCGCGAACGCGATCCTGGGGTCCGCCGACGGCACCCGTGCTGATCACCAAGTGATTCGAGCCGTAGATCAAACGGCCCTCGAGAACCAGCTGCTTGATCGTTCGCCGCAGTTCCCGGTATTCATCCGGCGGCAACTTGAGCATCGCCGCGATCTGTTTTGGCTTGGACGGGCGGTAGTCGGTCGAAACGACCAGCCGCATCACTCGATCGGCCAGTTCTTGTGAAATGTCCATGTCTTGAAAGATAGAGGCGTTCTGTGCCGCGTCCAGTGCGTCGCCTTCGTTGGGGGCGAGGATCGTCGAATTAGCGGCGTTCGACTCCCTCGGGTGCGTCTCGCACCGTGATCCATTTCCATTTCGTAAAGTCTTCAATGGCTGTTTCCATTCCTTCCCGGCCGAAACCGGCTTCGGAGTCGCCGCCGAACGGGACCTCCGGTTCTTGTTGTATTGTCATGTCGTTGATGTGGATCATCGCGCACCGCAGGTGCTCGCTGAACCGCATCGCGGCCGTCAGGTCCTGCGTAAAGACCGCCGCTGTCAGCATCGCCGGAACTTGATTGGCGAGCTGGATTGCGTCTTCCGCGTTCTGTGCGCGTTGAACGCAAACGATTGGTCCAAAGACTTCCTCGCGAACAATCTCCATCTCCGGTGTCACATCGACCAACACCGTCGGGGCAAGTCGGTTTCCCTGCCACGTGTTTCCACAGAGCGCCTTTGCTCCGCCATCCAACGCCGCTTCGAGGCAGCTCCTGATTCGTTGTCGAGCCCGCTCGTGGATGACGGGGCCGATCATCGTTGTCGGATCGGTCAGCTCGCCCATGCCGAGTCGCGGTGCGGCTGCGGCAAAGGATTCCACAAACGCATCGTGCACAGAGTCTTCCACGATGACGCGGCTGGACGACATGCAGATTTGTCCTTGGTAAATGAAGCCACCTTTGATCGCGGCTTGAATCGCCGAGGGGAGATCCGCATCCGCAAGGAGGATCAACGGGTTGCTTCCGCCAAGTTCGAGCGTGACTCGTTTACCATGACTTCCGCAAAGACCTTGGACGTGTCGACCGACGGTTTGCGAGCCGGTGAAGGCGACCGCCGCGACATCCGGGTGCGACACGAGCGCGTCGCCGATTTCGTGTCCGTGCCCGTGCACGACGTTGAATGCTCCCGGAGGGACACCCGCTTCGTGAAACAGGTTCGCGAGGCGGTCGGCGATGAGTGACGTTTCGTCCGACGGTAGCCAAACGAACGTGTTCCCGGTCGCCAACGCGATGCTGCCGGCTTTGACGCCCTTGATCAAAGGCACATTGAACGGCGTGATTCCCGCAACGACGCCCAGCGGACTTCGGACACCGAGGCTCCAGCGTCCCGGTACATCGCTTTGATAACTCCGCCCGCTCATGCGCCGCGGGAGTCCCGCGTGGGCGCGAAGCAATCGCGTGGCGATGCCGATCTCCATATTCGCCTTACCGATCGGAGATCCGATTTCTTCAATCAAGAGTTGCCGAAAGGAGTCGGCGTCACGTTCGAGCAATTCGGCAGCCCTGAGCAGCCACGACTCACGTCGTGAAGGACCACTCGCCGCGACTTCGGGGGCGGTCGCAGCTGCGGCCGATACGGCGGCGGCGATCTCGTTCGGTGTTCCGCGTGCCACCTTCGCAAGGACGTCACCTGAATCCGGGTTGGTGGTCTCGAACCACTCGGGCGTCGAGGACTCGACAGATTCACCGCCGATCCGATGTGAGACGTTTCGCATTTTCATTGCAGATTTCTGGGACTGGGGGCGTCACGCGATTCATCGCGGCAAAATCTCTGCCGTCCCCACGACCGTTGCAACCCGTCAACGGGGCACCGCACTGGACAGAATTGTCGCATGATCGGTTGCTCTGAGGGATGTCCCTCGGTGTTGTGACCCAGTCTTGTCTCAGACCCGTCCGGCCCCGCCCGGAGAGTGATTTTGGGAGCAGAAGGTGACTTTGAGTTTGTCGTATTCCGAGGCGTGCATGAAGACGGAGGTCGATGTGGTTTCCACATCGGCGGGTCCAGATACGCAGCCCGGATGCCTGTTGCAAATCCATCCCGTCGCGATGAATGGCGGGCTGATCCGTTTGGGCGATCAAGAAATCATCGTCGGTCGTGACGACAATTGCGGCCTTCCGCTCTGCGACCGTTCGGCCTCACGTCGCCATGCCGCGATCTCCCATGTGCAAACCGACGCTTTCGTTCGCGATTTGGGTAGCACCAACGGAACCTGGGTGAACGATATTCGCACCGGCGCGGAGCCATTTCGGCTCGTTGCGGGCGATCGCGTGCGATTCGGCACCCATGTGTTCAAGTATCTCTCGGCGAACGATATCGAAACCCAATACCACGCCGCCGCCTACGCGATGATGACGCGGGATGGCAGCACCGGGACACTCAACAAACAATCGCTGTTCGATCACTTCGACCGCGAGATCAGCCGTGCGATCCTGCGGCGGCGCTCGCTGAGTTTGATCTTGCTCGATGTCGATTACTTCAAATCGGTGAACGACCGATACGGCCACCTCGCCGGTGACGAAGTGCTTCGCGAGCTTTGCGGCAAAATCCACAGCAGGATTTCCGACGAAGCCTTGTTCGCCCGCTTCGGCGGCGAAGAGTTCGCCATCCTGCTTCCGGAGGAGGCCTCGAACAGCGCGGGTGAAATCGCCGAGGGAATTCGGGAAGTCATCGAAGCCACCGAGTTTGAAACCTGTGGCGGCGTCATCCGTGTGACTGTCAGCCTCGGTGTGGCCGAGATGGAAGAAGTGCTCCACTTGATCGAAGTGGATGACAATCGCTCCAAGCGTTCGGAGCGGTTCCGCAATGAACTGCGAAGCGAAATGTTGGAATGCTGTGACCAGCGTCTCTATCGAGCAAAGACTGCGGGCCGAAATCGCGTCGTGATCGAATAACGATCTGCGTCGTCGCGTGAGCGTGGCCAAACGCGCCATCCTCAAGCATCACTGACGCCTCTTGAGGTTCCGCTTCAAGGCACGTGTCGCTCGCGGTTCTTCATTTCGAGGGGTTTCTATGGAAACCCGACGCGTCAGCGACGCGATCTCATGAAACGACGCCAAGACGCAGTCCGTTGGATGTGAGTGAAGAGGTTAGTATGTGGTGCGTCCTCCGTATCCGTCACCGTCATGTCGAACATGCCGCGTCACCAGTTCTCCACGAACAGCCTCTTGAAGCTCGTTTGCGTCATCGCCGTGGTTTGCGCGGCGGGGCCCAATATGTTCGGCATGTACTTCACCGTCGTCGCGTTCGGTGCCGTGTCGGGGATCTTCGTTGCGGAACACTTCGCTGACACCAAACCACGAGAATTCTTTGCGATCACACTGATTCCGTTCGTGAGCGCTACGTTGGCTTCGCTAATTCCGCTGCTTCAATCCAGCGAATCGGTTTCTCCCGCCGAATTCGGAATCACGTTGACGCTGGGAGCGATGACGGGAATCATGCCTGCCGCCGTCTCGGTCGTGGCGATCAGTATCGCGTCCGCACTCATCCACCGAACGACGGGCGTCCAGCTTTTGAAATACGATTGGAGCGAATCGGGTGCGACGAGAGTCAGGGCGGAGTCCGCTTCACAAAAATGATCGGTGCCGATGCTTGGGAATCGTTCAGATTGCAGCGCTGCCTGGTTTGCCAGTGTGTCGTTGGTTGAACACGTCTGGCATGTGGGGCGGCGATTTCGACTCGGTCCTTGTTGGCACCTGATGTCCCGCAGCACTCTAAAATGATGCGAGTTCGTGCGCTTTCACGGAATTTTCTCAGATTGCGTGTAAGCGCGGCCCCGTCGGTAGCATCTCCTTTCGGAATTCAAAGCTCCTCTCCGGACGGACACGTGCTTCCCGAAACTCGTCACAGTCTGATCGCTCGCCTCAAGCGGCCGGAAGATACGGCCACGTGGCAGGAGTTCCTGGCAACCTACGAGGCAGCGATCGTTCGCTATTGCCGCAGTCGCGGCCTTCAAGACGCCGACGCAGTGGAGGTTTGTCAGGATGTGCTGCTCGCCGTTCACGGCGTCGCCGAACGCTGGGAACCGTCGGGACGTCCGGGCAGCTTTCGCGCTTGGCTGTTCGAAACAGCAAGGCGTTCCTGTTTGAAAGCTCTCCGCGCTCGCCGCAGCGAATTCCTGACAGACGAAGACGCCGACGGACTCGTCGATGATTCTCCGGAGCCATTCCAAAAGCTGATTCATCAGGAAACGGCCGATTGGCAACAGTGGGCGTTCTACGCCGCCTCGGGTGTCGTGCAGTCCGAGGTGGACGAATCGACGTGGCGTTCGTTTTGGATGACCGCTGTCGAGAATCGATCCGCCAAAGAGGTCGCCGACGAATTGCAAATCGGAATCGGCAGCGTCTACACGGCCAAGTGCCGCGTGATGGGCCGGATCCGCAAACGCGTCGAAGAGCTGTCGACTGTGCTCTCTCCCGTTAACTCAAAACCGTCTCCATGAGGCCAACGATGCAATTGACTTGCGAAGACGTTCGAACGCGGAAGCAAGGTTTGATCGAGGGAGTGATCCCTGACGAGGATTTGCTGATTGAACATGTTGACCAGTGTGCGGATTGCCAGCGGGCGCTCGACGAATTCACTTCGGGTGATGACTGGAAACAATTAGGCGATGCGCTGAGGGCCGGAGGCGACTACGGCCCACGCTCAAACGATGGTTCCGGCAACCGAACCCAGGTCGCCAACCTGGAAGTGTTCATGTCCTATCTCGGGCCGACCGATGATCCGAATTCGCTCGGCCGCATCGGAAACATGGAAGTGCTGGGAGTGATCGGGCACGGCGGAGCAGGCATTGTGTACAAGGCGCACGATGCTGCGCTCGGGCGAAACGTTGCGATCAAGTTGCTCAACCCCACGCACGCGGACCAAGAATCGGCTCGCACACGATTTGCCCGTGAAGCCCGCGCGATGGCCGCGATCACGCACGAACACATCGTGCCGGTCTATGCCGTCGATGAGCATCACGGAGTGCCCTATTTCGTGATGGAGTATGTTCCCGGCGGAACACTCGCACTGCGGTTGGAGAGTGGTCCGTTGGATGTAATCGAAACGGTTCGGGTCGGCTTGCAGATCGCAAGGGGACTCGCGGCCGCACACCGGCTCGGCGTCGTCCATCGCGACGTCAAGCCGAGCAATATCCTGCTCGCTCCCGGTGTCGAACGCGTGCGGGTGGCCGACTTCGGACTCGCGCGGGCCTTCAACGATCAAACACAAACCGCATCCGGGACTTTGGTCGGTACGCCGCAGTTCATGTCCCCCGAGCAAGTGCGTGGGGAAGCCGTGGATGGCCGAAGCGATTTGTTCAGTCTCGGGAGCGTGCTCTTCAACTGTGTCACCGGTCGACTGCCTTTCGAAGCGAGTTCGATCTACGCCGCGATGCAAAAAATCTCGGGCGAGTCGGCACCGTCGGCGCGAGACCTCAATCCCGACGTCCCTCAATGGCTCGATGCCTTGATCCGTCAATTGCACGGTCGTGACCCGAGTCATCGAATCGGTAGCAGCGAAGCATTGGAAGACATTCTCGAACAAGAGCTGTCGTATCTTCAGCAACCGGAGGAAACTCGAGAGTTGCCGCGGCGGACTTGGATCACTGAACCACCAAGAGGTCGCAGAAGGTTCGTGAAGTGGATCGCAGGTTCGATGCTCGCCGCCGCCGTTGCGTTCGCCTGGATGAACCCGCTTTCGCCGACGGAGGCAAAGCCGCAGCAAGACGATGTCGTGTTGGCTGCCCCCACGCCGCCGCAGAGTATCGAGCCTGAGTTGCAGAAATACGTCGATCAGCTTGCACAGGCCAATGGTCCTCGCGCTCACACGGTGGTCGCATTCCAGGTGTGCCCGGAGATACTGCGTTTGCCCGCTGAAGACTCGCTGGTGGTGGCTCAAGCGGCGTGGCCGAAAATGATCAACTACGGGGCTCGGCGAGGCGTGTTGAAAGCGTATCACTTCGGTCGTCACCCAAATGCCTTGACCGTGATGCACCTTGGAATGACGGACCGACATCCGGAGGTCCGCGAGACCGCGGCCTTCTATCTCCGGATGTTCACGATGCGGTCGTTCGAAGGTGACAACGCTGGGTACAAGACATGGTTTGAGGCAAACGAGAAGCGACCTTTGGAGGAGGTGTTCCTGAAGGGCTTTGATCGATTGGCGGGCCAACTCGAACGCGTCGATTTAGAGGTCGGACTGAAGGTCCTGGATGAAAACAACATTGACTTAGGCGGCGGGGGACGAAAGTCGAGTCGCCCGGAACTCGCCGAAGCCGTCGCAAAGTCGAAAATCCGAGATGTGATCCTTGGCTGGTGTCGAACGCCCGTTTCAGACACGCGACAAGCCTTCAACCTCGGCAAGTATCTCAAACAGTTGCCGCTGACCGAGTCGGAGATCGAGGAAGTGGTGCGGCCGATTTTGAAGTCAAACGCTCCGATCGGTCTCAAGATGGGAGCCGCCGGAGTTTTGGCTCGCAAGCATCCTGATGAAGCACGCCAGATAATGGAGCAGTGGATCGCCGACTTTGTTCCCAACCGCAAGGACAGACTTCGACAGATCGACACTGAAATCATTGCCCGCCAGCTCGCCGAAATCGGTGATCCAAGATCGATTCCGCGGCTGATCGCGATCCTTGATAGTGACAACTCAAACGAAGTCGCTGCCGTCACCAACACTGCGTTAACTCGCGGGGAGATCGGCAAAATCACAGGTGTCGAATCCAAGTTCTATCACGACGGTCCGTGGTGGCGAAATTGGTGGAAGGAAAACCGGGATCGTTTGCCCGATTCAATCCGCACGATGGAGATCCCAGAACTGCCCAAGACGGCCCATGGAAGAACCTACAAGTCGACTTCGGCCGAGATGGCAACACACGAAGGGCGCATGAAGCTTCTGAGAGCCAAGTTCGACGAGTTCGCGAAGTCAGAAGATGACGCGGCTCTTTGGGCTCACGCGATGGATATTGCAACGACTGGTGATCCACGTTCGATTCCTGTCGTCATTGGTGCGATTGATGCTGACAACTCTTACGGTACGGTCTACGGGTTGGGCTACTATGCACTCGGTTTCGACAAGATGCGAGAGATCACCGGTGTGAAGTACAGTCCATACCATGACGGAGCATGGTGGCGCCGTTGGTGGGAGGAGAACAAACATCGTTTTCCAGAAGCGGCTGACATCGCGATCCCCGAGTTTCCGAAAACCGCTCACGGAAAGCGGTACCAACCGTTCCCATCGGACTTGGGCACTCATGAAGGACGTATCAAGTTTCTGCGGAGTCAACTCAAGAAACCGGACGTGAAACTCAGTGATCTGGCCGAGTTGTTCAGCTCCTTCGGGGATGCACGAGGCATTCCGTATTTGATCGGCGTCATCGCTTCGGACAAGACGGGAGAGGCGAACTACGACGTCGGTTATTTCGGCTTGTGCTCGAACGAATACGCGAAATTGACACGCGTCCAATACAAAAAGGAATTGGACGCACTGTGGTGGAAAGCCTGGTGGGCGACACACCGAGATAACTTTCCAACCGCAAAGGACATCGATATACCGACGTTCGAAATCGCTGGCGGTGACAGCGTGTCGTCCGATGTGGCTGACGTCGCGAACGAAGAGATTCAGATCGGTGACGACACCAACAAACGCTACTTCTTGATCGGTGAGCACGATTCGCCACCCGAGCGTGGGTACAAGCTTGCTATCGTGATGCCTGGCGGTGACGGCGGACGCGACTTCAACCCTTTCGTTCGGCGCATCTACAAGCACACGCTCGATAGCTCTTGGGTGATTGCTCAGCCGATCGCGTTTCAGTGGACGCCCAAGCAGCAAATCGTTTGGCCGAAACACGATGACGATGTCGAGGGGTTGTTGTTCACAACCGAGGAATTTGTCGATGCGGTGATCGCAGATGTCCAAGGACGAACCAAAATCGATCGACAGAACATCATCACACTCACCTGGTCTTCGTCGGGACCTGCCGCCTACGCATTGGCGCTTCGTTCCGATTCGCCGATCACCGGTAGCTACATCGCGATGTCAGTCTTTAAAGAGCGCTTCTACCAGTCTGCCGAGGCTGCAAAAGATCGCCGATTCATCATCGATCACTCACCCGAAGATCGTGTGTGTCCCTATTGGATGTCCGAATCCGCCGAAAAGGTGCTGAGGAAGAATGGTGGCGACGTCAAACGGCTCCGCTATGACGGCGGGCACGGCTGGCGCGGCGATGTTTACGGACGGATCAGCGAAGGGATGGATTGGCTGACGCGAGAGTAGTCAGCCGTCTGAGTACGGAACCGCAAAGAGTGGTAAGAATAGCACCGCGAGGCCAATCAAGACGCCGCCGTTGAACGCGTTTTGGGAGACGTTCAACGGCCATCCGTGAGCGACAGGGTGCTCGCCGTCGGTGTAGAACCGGCGGCTAGCGCCTTGCCGTTCACAGTTTCTGTTCGCTGAGCTTCATCAAGCTGCATCAGTTGGCGAAAGGAACCGGCGGCACTGCCGCTCACCATTGATGGGACAGTGGCTAGACCGAAAGTGTCGCGACGAGTTTGCCCCAGCGGTTTTCCCAGGACTGAATCTTGAAGTACTTTTCGAAACTCTCGCGGACGACGTCCGGCGCACCCAACCATTGCTCATAGGTGACGCGTTCTCTTTCGGTCATGATCGCGAGCGCGTCGCCTTTGGCGTACAGCTTTCGCATGATCGAAAGTTCGGTGACCCAGTGTGCGAAAACAAGGAACGGGGTCTTCCACGGTTCGACGACGTAAAACTTGCCGTCCGGTTGAAGGAGCCTTTTGACGCAAGCGAGCGATCGGTCTAGGTCTTCAGGGATCTGTGGAAGATGATGCAGCCCACCCTGGACGATCACCACGTCGTATTCGGGCTCGGTCATCGGAAGGTCCAAACAATCGGCCAGGTGCACCGTCGCCGGACCACGATATTCCTCGAGCAGAGTATCGCTCAGATCAACGCCTTCGAGGTTGTTGAAACCCATTCGCTCCAGCGCGACCAGTCCGTTTCCGCGGCCGCAAAAGATTTCGAGGATCCGCGATTCGCGGTCAAGCGACTCGAAACCAAATCGTCTGAGCCGCGCGATGAACTTGGCGATCTCTTCTTCGGGCGTTTCAAATCGTTTGTAAGCCGCCTCCCATTCAGGGTCACAGCAAAGTTGACCCGCAGCGACGTGCCGAATGATCTTCGCAGCATCCGTCATTTCGACGCCTCCGGGCGAGTCAGCTTTCGCGATCGCTGCATTTTCAGGACGCCGCCCATCAGCGAAGCCATGGCCGTCTGAAAACCGATCGCGACCATCGTGACGCCCGGCACCACCCAACGCATCGTTTGTGGATACTCCAGCGGTCCAAAATCGTTCTGCCACCATCGGAAACTGATCGCGGTAATGAAGGAGAAACCGATCACCGAAACGATCGTCCCAAACACCAAACCACGTTCAACCGTGAGGACTTCGAGTTTTTCGTGTGGCGGCATCATGCCCTCGCGACCCGTGAAGATTCTTGCGAGCGTTGCCAAGAGCATGCATTGCCAGCCCATCAACATGAACAGACTTGCCACGAGCAACGTGTGGATGTCGAGTGCCGCGCCGAAGACCCGGACTTGAGGCAACGCCAGCGCGTACCCGAGAAGGCCGATCGCCAAGAGTGCGAGGCCGGGCCGAAAGAATGTCCATCGCGGGCTGAATGCGAGAAACAGTCTTAATGTCCGCCATCCGTCCCGAAACGTTCGCAGGTGCGGTCCGTGTTGTTGCCGGCCATCGGGATGCAACGTGATTGGAACCTGGCTCATCGAAGCGCCGTGCAACCCACTTTTGATGATCATCTCGGTCGCGAACTCCATACCGGGGCTGCGCATGTCCAAGCGATCGTAGTGTGTTCGTGTAAATCCCCGCATTCCACAGTACACGTCGTGGATGGGGATGCGGAACATGAGCCTCACGAGCCAGCTCAGAACCGGGTTGCCGAACCAGCGATGCAGGAACGGCATGGCCCCGGGCATCACGCGTCCTCCGCCGCGCGGAAGGCGGCAGCCCTGGACGAGGTCAAAGTCCTTGCGGAGTTCCGAGATGAACTTTGGGATTTCGAGAAAGTCGTAGCTGTCGTCGGCATCTCCCATTAAAACGAACTTGCCTTTACTGGCTTCGATGCCGTGCATCAACGCCGCGCCGTAACCACGTTCGGCGACATCCACGATTCGGGCTCCCTTGGCGACGGCTAACTCTTGCGAACCATCGGTGCTGCCGTTGTCGGCGATCACGACTTCGCCGTGTATGTCCGCATCCTCCATCGCCCTGATCGCTTTTTCGACGCAAATTTCAACCGTGTCTGCTTCGTTCAGGCATGGCATGACGACGGATAGCTCGAGCTCACTCATGCGGTCGGTTGTCGGGAGGCTTGCGGAAGAGGAAGGGTGAAAAGGCGGCGACGAGAACCAGCAGCATGAGCGGTTCGACGACCATGCGGTATCGATATGCGGGTATCTCAAGCAGTCCCGTCACGGTGCCAAAGTAGAGCAACACCGAGCCGAACCAAAGGGCACCCGCGCGGGTCTTTCGCCATCTGGTCAATAGGATCGTTCCCGCAGCGATCCCTAGCATCAGTAGCGTGTTGGCGAACAGCGAATTGCTGGCCCGGAAGCGAAGGGCTGTATCGATCGGCGCAACTTTGACACCCCAGGTTGCCTCGCCGGCGAACCATTTCTCGCGTTCCTCCGGAGCCGGATCCAGGTCCGCGACTTGTGCGGGAACTTCAGTCGCCCGCGTCCTCCAGAAATTCACGCACCGCCGTGCGGCTTTCCAAGCGGCCGTCTGCTTGTCGGAGGTCAATGCCTCCAGGGCAACGGACTTCATCATTTGGTCGGCCGTCGCGTCATCGACACCCGCTTCGGTGAGCGCGTTGGAGACGCTCCAGGTTGCACGCCAATCGCCGCTCTGGTTCAGTGATTCCCAATTGACTCCGATCGCCTCTTTGAGGCTTGCAGCGGCGTCCGAATCCGGCAGTTCGAGGCCCGCGCCGCTGCCATCCTGAAAGGCGACGATCCAAATGTTGCGACCCACGAACTCGGTCACGAACGGTTTTCCGAACATGGCTTGGTTGCGAAGCACCCAGGGCGTCACCATCGCGACGCAAACGATCGCACCGACGAGCACGCTGGTCCAGCCTCGCTTGCGGCAGGGCGCGCCGCGCTCGTGCGGCAGGGCGTACCAAATCAACAGTAGGTAAAACAAACCGGGAACCCAGAGCAGCATCGCGATCGGACGCGTGAGCACGGCGGCACCCAGCGTCACTCCGGCCAAGACGCCGCTCCCGACGGCTGGACGCTGGCCGAGGTGCATCGTCGCGGCGAGATGCGCGATCAACAAAAACACAAAAAGGGTTTCGGTCAGCACCGCCGAGACGTAGGTGACCGACGACACCATCGGGATCGAGCCTGCGAGGACGAGCCAAAAATTCCGCCGATCGCCCGTCCACTTCATCGCCATCCAGGCGACGAGTCCGATCGTGCCGAGCCAGAGTAAGCCCTGAATCAGCAAGAGTGGAAACAGAGCGCGGTCAAACATCGATCGAATGCCCGCGACGAACCAAGGGTACAGCGGCGTCCTGTAAGCAATCGGCTCCTGGTTCAACAACCAATCGCCGTCGGCCACCGACTCGCCGAGTTGCCAATAACTCGCGGCATCCATCACCAATGGGCTCGGCCCACGCGCGATCACGGCGGCGACTTTCGCCACCATGAGCACCAGGATGAAGACAAGCAGGAATCGACGCACGGAGAACCTTTCGAGAATGTCCACTGTTGGCGGCAGTTTACTCGGTCGTTACGTTGCCGATGCAGAGATGGATTGCTGACGAGCCGCGACCAGCCGGTTTTTCCTCGAAACACGCCTTTGGCGGTCGCGTCGCAAGAATGGATATTCAAAACATGGTTGCCCGAGTGAATCCGACGAACTGAGCTTTTCATTGTCCAGCGCGAAACTCATTCTGCCAGTCATCAATCAGGGCATTCCAACGGGGCTCGTTCCACCCTTCTCTCAACGCGTGGCGGAGTCGGCAAAACCGCTTCGTCGCCATGTCGTGTCCCAATTGCAGATCAATCTGGGCAAGTTGTGCAATCAGACGTGCACTCACTGCCATGTCGAAGCCGGTCCGACCAAGAAGCGGGAGAATATGGACGCGGACACCGCATCTCGTGTCCTCGAACTCTCTCGCGGCATGAAGTCTCTGTCGGTGGTGGACCTTACCGGTGGCGCTCCCGAGATGAATCCGAACTTCCGTGACTTTGTCGATGAATTTCGGTCGCGGGGCATTCGGGTCATCGACCGCTGCAATTTGACCATTCTCCGTCAGGAGGGTTACGAATGGGCGGCTCCGTTTCTCGCCGAGAAGGGCGTCGATGTGGTGGCATCGCTTCCGTGTTACCTCGAAGACAACGTCGACGGGCAACGCGGCAATGGAGTTTTCCGACAGAGTATCGACGCGCTCAAACAACTCAATGAGCTCGGTTACGGCCAGCCCGATTCGCCACTTCGACTGGATCTCGTCTACAACCCGACCGGACCCTCGCTGCCCCCGGATCAGCAGAAGCTCGAGGCCGATTACAAGCGTGAACTCGACGCCCGATACGGCATCCTGTTCGACAATTTGTTGACGATCACCAATATCCCGATCAAACGCTACGCGACGTTTTTGGCGAAGCGTGAAAAGCTCGCATCGTACATGCAGTTGTTGTCAGACCACTTCAACGTGGAGGCGGCCGACAACGTGATGTGTCGGTCGCTGATTTCGATCTCCTGGGACGGATCGATCTACGATTGTGATTTCAACCAGATGATCGAAATGCCCGCGGCGGGAGCTATCCCGAACGAGCGTCCGACGGTTTGGTCCGTTGAGTCTTTTGATGAATTCGCCGAACGTGGGATTGCAACGGCAGACCACTGCTATGGATGCACCGCCGGGTCGGGCAGCAGTTGCGGCGGTGCGCTGGTTTAACTGAATCCGTTCGAAAGGCTCGCTTCAAGCCAATCGAGTCAAACTCCATTTGAAATCTGAGACCATGTCACTCCCCACGCTCAACACTGAGTCCGCCGTTCGCGAACGATACTCCGAAGCTGCCGAGGCTCGGGAGCCTGAGCTTTGCTGTCCGGTGGACTACAACCAGCACTATCTCAAAGTCATTCCCGACGAAGTGATCGAGCGTGACTACGGTTGCGGTGATCCGTCGAAATACGTTCGCCAGGGCGAAACCGTGTTGGACCTTGGTAGCGGCGGCGGGAAAATCTGTTTCATCGCGTCGCAGGTCATTGGTGAATCGGGATCCGTGATCGGTGTCGACATGAACGACGACATGTTGGCACTCGCGAGACGCAGCAAGAGCACCGTTGCTGAGCGGATTGGTTACGACAACGTTCGTTTTTGCAAAGGAAAGATTCAGGACATGCAAGTCGACCGCGATCGCGTCGACTCCTACCTGGCCGAGAATCCTGTCGACAGCGAGGCCGCTCTGCAACGCTTCGAGGCTTTCATCGCGGAGATGCGCTCGAACTCGCCAATGATTCCGGATGCCTCGGTGGATGTGGTGGTCAGCAACTGCGTGTTGAACTTGGTTGATTCCGCCGAAAAGCAGCAACTGTTCACCGAGATCTTTAGCGTGTTGCGGCCCGGAGGGCGGGCGGTGATCAGCGACATCGTCAGTGACGAACTGGTGCCCACACACATGCAGCAAGATGCCAAGCTATGGAGCGGTTGCATCAGCGGCGCCTTGCAGGAGAAGGCGTTCATCGACGCTTTTGTTCAAGCCGGATTCCAGGGCGTCGAGATGCCCGTGTACCAAGCCGAACCGTGGCAAGTCGTCGAAGGCATCGAGTTCCGATCTGCGACCGTGATTGCATACAAGTATCCCGATGTGCCTTGCTTTGAGCACAACGAGGCGGTGATGTATCGAGGTCCCTACTCGAGCGTCATCGATGACGAGGGTTACCGGTTCGATCGCGGGGTCCGAGTCGCGGTCTGCCGTAGGTCATTCGAGAAGATGCAGCAGGAGCCGTATGCCCAAGACTTCTTGGGCATCTCGCCGGCTCAGGAGATTTCTGCCGAGAAGGCGACGCCATTCGTCTGTCAGGGCGACCAAGTGGAGCGATCCCCCAAAGTCACCAAGGGTGGCAAACTATCGATGAGCGTTCTCAATGAGGACTGCTGCGGTGACGGCGGAAGTTGTTGCTGAAGGAAAACCTCGGCTGCCTTCTGGAGGAGCACGTGTTTCACACGCTTCGTGTAAGTCGATGGTTCCTGGCCCGTCTTGCGGGGAGTCCCCGATTGGTGCTAACGATCCGGTCATGAACGGATTCCTCCGCATCGGACTCTCCTTCCTGGCGTTGATGCTTGCCTCGGGTTGCGCACTGCCGACGGGGCTGCTGCGCTCGCGATGGGCGATGGAGGACTTCGAGTATGCTGAGAAATACGCTGACGGGGCAGAGCGGGGCGATCTTTTAGGCAAGCTCAAGCAAGCTGCCGATGCTCGGTTTCAAGAAAATGCGAGCGGGATGTTTATTTCGGCGGGTTACGCCAAACGCAAGGAAGTCGAAGACGGCCTGTTCGCGGTCGATATCGGTGGTGAGTCCTATATGACGAGTTATCTGACCGGGCGCGCCTCGCTATTGGGCATGGTCAACGACGAAGACTGGTATACCGGTGTGGACACCGGCATCCGACTGCAATCGCCTTCCCGGCTCGCACCCTTTGTGGGAATCGGATTTCAGGGCGGCGCGGCAAGTGAAACGGTGATCGCGGATGACGACGGCATCGACAACGACGACGATGGGTCGATCGACGAGCGACGCGAAAAGGACAGGCGATTATCAGGGGCTCTGGCGGCTTTCTATCCGGAAGTCGGGACACATTTTTGGTGGACGCCCCAGCTCAGACTCTCAGGTTACGGACGCTACCTGATGACGACGGAAGGCCGCGAACATGACGACTGGTTGGTCGGATTCGGGATCGCCGTCTTCACCAATCCCGATCGATGAAACGGAATGCGTGTCTTGAATCATCGGCGCTCATCAAGCACCGCGGATAAGGAAAGAAAGATCCGTGTCGATCAGTGTTCTTCCTTGGCATCCGTCTCTCCCGCCAAGTTTTTCGCGTGGAACTGGGCGATCTCCAGTCCCTTGCCTTCGTAGACTTGCTTTCCCGAATGCTCGGCACCGGGAACGACGACGAGCCGATGTTTGACTCCGAGAGAGTCGAGGAACTTCGAATAGGCCAAGTTGTTTTGGTAGTTGAAGCCTTTGTCGCCAACGTAGATCATCAGTTCGATCTGTGGTGCGTCTGAGTTTGCCGCATATGCACGAGCCAAATCGTAGGCGTTATCTCCCTTCGCGAATTTGAGCGTTTCGGATTCTGCCGAGTCCGGTGAAACGCTAATGCGACGCTCGGTTTCATACCCTCCGCCGCCGGCGGTCACGCTGGAGAAAAGCTCCGGGTAGCGAAGCGAAAGACGCATGGTGCCGCGGCCGCCTTGTGAGAACCCCTCGAGTCCTCGAGCTTCGCGATTGGCGATGGTTCGGTATGTCCGATCAATGAATGGAATGAGTTCTTTGATAAAGATGTCCGCGCCGAGCGCATCAGGTTTGCCCGGAATCCCGACTTGATCGGGAACGTTGTAGTGGCTGACCGGACCGCCATTGTTGAACACGTAGATCATCGGCGGCACGTTGTTTTGTTTCTGATACTTGACGATGAAGTCCGCGATGCGGATGCCCTTGTTTTCATTACCGGGGCGACCGCCGTGCAAGTAGTAGACGACGGGATAACGTTTGGAAGATGTCTCGTAGTCTTCGGGGAGCAGGATCGCGTAACCGACATCCGTCCCCGCGATCTTGCTCGGGAACGTCGCGTGGAGAAGGCCATCGGCGTGTGTCTTGGGCAAAGGGTTCACCCAACGAAACGGCGGCCTCTGTTTGGATTTCTTTGCCGACGATGACTTTTTCTTTTGAGTCGCCGGCTCACTCGCGTGCAGCGCCGGAAGACCAAGGCAACAAAGGATCAAAACAAGGGTGTACTTCATCAAAGCTCTCACGCAGGGGCGCGGCGAACGAGACAGGGAATACTCTGGCGAACCGAATCTTAGTCCGTCTCGCTCTCGTCGGCTCCCTCGTGTCCCGAAACCTCACGATATGCCGTTGCGATGACTTCGTTGGTTCGCAGGCCGGTTTCGCCGGGAATATTGGGTGGTCGGCCGGTTTCGATGGCTTCGGTAAAGTCACGGACCAAAGGGGCGTGAAAGTTCTCGTGGGGCGGATGTGATTCGATACGCGACCCCTTGGCGGTCACGATCGTGACCTCGGGACCGTTAAGGTCTTCGATGGTCACGCGGCCGTCAGTGCCGATCACCTCCAACCGATCAGGCGTGTCGACGGTGCCAAAGTAGCATTGCAACACACCATGCACACCGCCTTTGAATTGCATCGAAAGCGTCGCCGACTCCTCGGCTTCATAGACGTCAGACGGGGCCAGCCGGGCGTGCACGTCGATCGCATCGCCAAAAAGCATGTCGAAGAGATCGAGCCGGTGACTGCCGATGTCCATCAGCGGCCCGCCGCCGCCCATCGATCGAACGACTCGCCAGTCATCGGCCGGAAAACGATTCGTGTTCCCGGTGACAGCGAGAATCGAGAGTGGACGACCCAGTTCGCCGGTGTCGATCAGTTCTCGCAAACGCAAAACGCTTGGATAGAAACGTCGATAGTACGCGACGCCGAGCAGGACCTCAGCGGAGCGACAGGCGTCGATCATGGCTTGGCACTGATCCGATGAGAGCGCCATCGGCTTTTCAACCAGCACATGCTTTCCAGTTCGGGCCGTGGCGATCGTTTGTTCACAGTGCAGCGCCACGGGCGTCGCCACATAGATGGCATCAAGGTCGTCGCGAGCGATCAAGTCTTCGGCCAAGGTCGTTCGGTGCGGAACCTCGAATGTGGCTGCAAATTCCTCGAGTTGGATGGCGTCTCGACGACAGGCGGCGACCAATTCGGAGCGAGGGTCCGAACGAATCGCATCGGCGACCCGCTTGATTGCAATGTCGCCACAACCGAGTAACCCCCACCGAATGGTCATGCGAAACTTCCGCCGTGCGTCGTGTTTTAATGAGAGGGCCGGTACGTCGAGAACGCTCTCGTCTCCATCCGGCCGTGAGACTAAGGGGCCTTCGCATTGACGAGAACCCCGCCGTGGAATCGGTTAAGATCTAGTTTCCCTTCGCCCATTCGCATCATCCCCACAGGTGCCCCGATGACTCCCAAAAACCAACTGGATCGTCGAACATTTTTGCAAAGCGTCTCCGCCGCGACCTTGGCGACCGCGACCCTTGGAGCCGGATCTCATGCGTTCGCGAACGCGGAGACCGTGTCGGCCGAGAGCCTCGTCGCCCGCCTGTACGGGACCCTATCCGAGGTTCAAAAGAAGGACATTTGCTTCGATTGGAACTACAAACATCCCAAACGTGGATTGCTTCGAACGTTTGTGGCGAATAACTGGAATGTCACCAAGCATGAGATTTTGGATGACTTCTACAGCGATGAACAGCGTGAGTTGATCACGGATATCTTCGAGTCGATCATTCATCCGGATTGGCACGAGCGATACTACCAGCAGCTTGAAGACGATGCGGGCGGGTTCGGTAACGAGCAATCCATTGCGATCTTCGGAAAGCCAGGCGAGGGCAAGTTCGAGTTGGTTCTCACGGGGCGGCACATGACGTTGCGGTGTGACGGGAACTCCGCCGACCATGTGGCGTTTGGCGGCCCAATCTTCTACGGGCACGCTCCCGATTTCGATGAAGACAAGAATCACACGGGCAATGTGTTTTGGGATCAAGCCGTTGCCGCGAACGATCTCTACAAGATGCTGGACGGGAAACAGCAAAAGCAGGCGTTGCTCGCGCGAACACCCCGCGAACAAGCGGTCCAATTCCGCGGCGACGCGACGATCCCTGGACTCCCCGTCGCCGACATGTCAGCCGATCAGAAAGAGCACATGCAGAAAGTTCTTGGCATGCTCGTCGAAATGTATCGCCAAAGTGATCAGCAAGAGGCGCTCAAGTGCGTCGAGGCTCAGGGCGGTCTCGATGCGTGTTCACTCGCGTTCTACCAGGATCGCGATCTCGGCAACGACGGTGTCTGGGACAATTGGCGTTTGGAAGGTCCCTCCTTCGTTTGGCATTATCGCGGTCACCCGCACGTCCACGTTTGGGTCAATCTCTCGGACGACGCCGGCGTCAAGTTGAATGCTTGAGGGCTAGTGACTAGTGACTAGTGGCGAGTTGCTAGTGGCGAGTTGCTAGTGGCTAGAAACTGGTGCTTGTTCCAATTGAACATGAGGTGACAGCGGACGGCTCGCGCTGTTCCGCTACCGCTTGAGCGGTAGGGCCCGAGCCCTCCGGTGCGGTGCGTCAACCCGATGCAGCAAATCTCCGGGGTGGGGCCGTCTCAGAATCCCGCCAAATGAGCGACATCCCGCGCGGCGAGTATGCTTGAGAATCCGACGCGTCGCCTGACGTCCGCGATTTCTTCTTTCAGCTTTTTGGCCCGTGCGCATGCTCCGTTTTGCCATCTCACTGATCGCTGTTTGCCTGCTCGCGCATCGAGCTTCTTCGGCGCAGCCGAATGTCGTCTACATCATGTCCGATGAATTGGCGTATTACGAACTGTCGTTGATGGGCAACGACAAATTGCGGACGCCGAACATCGATCGGATGGCCGCCGAAGGCATCTACTTTACCGATGCACTGGCGGGGGCTCCGGTCTGCGCGCCGCTTCGTTGTGCGCTGATGACCGGCAAGCACATGGGGCACGCCTCGGTGCGGGCCAACGACGGGGGGACACCTCTTCGCGCCGGCGAAGCCACCATCGCGTCGATGCTGAAAGCGAAAGGCTATGCGACTGGCGGGTTCGGCAAGTGGGGATGCGGCGGACGTGACTCAACTGGTGTTCCCGAGAGGCATGGTTTCGATGAGTTCTTCGGCTACTACGACCAAGTCCACGCTCACTCGTTCTACACTCCCTACCTGATTCGAAATAGCGAAGAGGTTCCGCTCAAAGGCAACCTCGGCGGCCGCTCGGGCGAGACCTACTCGCACTATGAAATCATGGATCGCGCATTTGAGTTCATACGCGCCAACAAGGATCGGCCGTTCTTCTGCTATTTGCCGATCACGCCACCGCACGGCATGTACGACATCCCAGCGGACGACCCGGCTTGGGAGCTGTATGGCGATGCCGACTGGATGAAAGACGAATCGGTGTCGCAGGATGCCAAAAACTATGCCGCGATGGTGTCGTTGGTGGATCGCAACGTCGGCGAAACACTTGCCCTGCTTAAAGAACTCGGCTTGGAAGAAAACACGATCGTCTTCTTTGCGGGCGACAACGGCGGACAAGACCGTTTCAAGAGCAAGTCGCATCCGCGAGGTTATTTCGGTCCCAACGTGAATCCGAAGACAGGCGTTGCGTTTCGTGGTGGTAAAGGAAACTTGTACGAGGGCGGCTTGAAGATTCCATCGATGGTTCGCTGGCCGGGAAAAATCCAAGCGGGACGTGTCAGTGACTTGACCTTCTTTCAGCCCGACATCTTTCCGACCATCGCCGAACTCGTTGGTGCGGACCCGCCGGCGGATGTCGATGGTCTTTCAATCTTGCCGGAACTATTGGGCGAAAAAGCGGCGGGCCGGAGCCAGGATCAGCACGATCACTTGTATTGGGAGTACGGTCAGCAGGTGGCGGTGCGGGTCGGGCAGATGAAAGGCATTCGCCCGCGCGCGGACTCGGCGTGGGAACTATACGATCTTTCGACCGATCCCAGCGAAGCGAACAACCTCGCGGAGGCGAAACCCGAGTGGGTTGCCCGCATGAAAAAGATTGCCCAAGCGTCACACGAGCCGGTTCAAGCGGGAACCTATCTCGATCCCAATCGCACCCGGCATGAACGTGATCGCAAAGCGAAATGGGGCGATGCCAAGCCGCCCACGAAACCACGCAAGGCGAAGAACACCATTTCAAGCAAGGCGACCGTTCCGGCGGATCAAGTGAAGCTGGTGCGGTTTTCGAGCGAGAACACGGGCAATCAGCGTCTCGCCCGCAACGCGATCGACCAAGACGCCAACACCGTTTGGCATTCGAATTTCGCGGGGGTCGTCAACGAACATCCACACGAGCTGGTGTTGGATCTTGGCAAGCCCCGACGGATCAACGGATTCCGGTATCTTGCGCGCCAGGACGGCGGCTGGAATGGAGCCTTTGCCGACACCGAGTTCTATGTCAGCGATTCATCGGACGAGTTTGCGAAGCCCGTGGCGAAGACGACCTTCGGCAAGGTCCGTGAAGTTCAAACGATTTCGCTTGCTGAGCCTGTGGAGGGACGCTACGTCCTGATTCGAATCCTCAGTGAGGTCAATGGAAACGCATGGGCGTCGGCAGCCGATATCGCCGTTGTCACACAGTCGCAATGACTCCAATCGCATTTATTTCATCACGGGGTAGTTCAATGAATCTTCGTTGTTGTGTGGTTCTGCTCTTAACACTTGTTTGCTGCGCGGGTTGTCTTGAGCAGTCGGTGGTGATCAAAGTCGACGATGATGGTTCAGCTGTCGTCCACGTGCGAGCTTATGCGGAAGAGCTGAACCTCGGTTTCGGGGATGCGAAACCCGACAAGAAACGGAAACCACCCACCGAGGAGTTTCTCAACGAAGTTGCCGCGAAGATGGGCAACGGTGTTCGATTCAAGGAGTTGAGAGAGTCGAAAAACTCGAGCGGTTGGGACGGGTTCGAAATCCTCTTCGAATGTGAAGATGTGAACCAAGTGGAGTTGGATCTAAGCGAGTTGCTTTCTCTTCAATTCGAGAAGACGGAGAAAGAGAATACTGAAGAAGAGCCGGACAAGTTGTGGGGAGCGAGATTACGCTTCAAACACGATGAAAGCTCGCTTACCATCATGAACGAGTTCCCGAAACAAAAAGCGGTATCGAGTTCCGAAACTCAGGATCCATTTGCCGCGTCCGATCCAATTCCTTCAGTGAATCCCATCGGGATGTCGATCGCGACAAGCATCGTGAAACGAGTTCGGATGGGTGTCTTCGTACAGGTCGATGGAATGCAGTCGACAACCGCTAAGCATCACCAGGGGGACCTGGTCACGCTCAATCGAATCGATGGAGCAAGGATGAGTGATACCGCGATCTTCGAGTTGCTGACTCTCGGGCAGGGCGAGCCGGCCCCCGCTCGTTTGCAGGAGCTGGCCGACCATTCGAAGGGTCTCGATTGGGACGTGCAGCCCACAATCACCGTCCAGCGATAACGTTGGGATTCACCAGCGGCAGCGAACGCATTGGCAAATCAAGATTTTCTGTAACGCATTGGGTGATCCTTCGACTCTAGGGGTGAAGCCTAGACGCCGTTCGTTCGCGTCTCAGGCTCAGGCCCTTCGGAATCCACCCGCGTGACGTTCGCTATGTCCGATGATGAAACAGATTCAATCCTTCGCCATGCGGACGACGTGTGGAGGACGCTCTATCGCTTGCTGAACGATCCTGACGACGCGCGGGAATGTTATCAACAGACGTTTCTCGAAGCGATCAAGCTTGATGACTCAGGTGTGGCCGATTGGCGGGCGTTGTTGAAACGCATCGCGACCTGCCGAGCCATGGACGTCTTGAGGGAGCGGTATCGTCGAAAGCAAGTCTTTTCGGATGTTGACGTGCCGGAGCCACTTTTCGAACTTCCGCCCGAGTCTGAGCTGGAGTTTGCAGAGCTGAGAGAGACCGTTAGGCAGTTGTTGGCGACCTTGCCGGATCGTCAAGCCGAAGCATTCGTTTTACGCCATATCGAACAACTCACGCCCGCTGAAATCGGTGAGCAGCTCGGTTTGCCGCCGAGTCACGTCCGAGTCTTGATTCACCGTGCGCTCAAGAGTCTCCGTCAATCGCTTCCCAAGTCACTGCATCCCATTTCCACCCTCGCACAGGAGAATGCAGATGAATGAACAACATGACAACGAACTTGCGGAACAAATTCGACGTGCGTTCCATGCACAGGAGATTCCGGATCGCCCAGCGAACTTGACCCTGGGTGCGAACGAGAACAATCCCTCGCGCGGCGTCACTGGATTTGAGGTCTTGGTCCCGATGACGGTCGTGCTGATCGGAGTTCTTATCGCGATCGCAATCTGGCCGGAAAACAATTCGGCGGATCGCAGCATCGAATCGGAATCGACGTATCAGGCGGAACTCGATTCAGAGCAGAGTGTTCCGGAAACAAACGAACGCACGCCGATGATCGATGAAACGCGATCAATGATGGTCGATTCGCAACCGACAACGGCTGTGCCGCCGAGTGAATCAGAGACGACTTCGATTGAAGAAGAAAACCCAGGAATGGTTGAGCCCGATGCATCGCTCGCTGGGCCACTTCGCAAGACCATCGATCTTGTCAACCAATGTCTTTCGGAACGGCATTGGCGTCCTGAGCCCTTGGCGGATCGCTTAGTAGGATTCTTGCGTGGTGACGAACCAACGGAGGTTCAACGCGAAGAGCTTTTTCGAGCGCTGGTTGCGGTGGGAGTCCCACAGGGGGTCAAGTCGGTTGAGCTGGCTCGACCAGAGGTGGAGCCTTGGTTGCAGGAACCATCGCGATTGATGTTTCAATATCGATACAATCCAAGCGGTTTGGAGGCGGACACGCGGAAGTTCATCAATGCGTTGTTCGGGGCGGACCTTTTTGATCCCGTACTCAATGGAATCCGAGAGGACCGCGATGGCCCCCGGGTGGACCTGCGAAAGGACTTCTTTCCAAAACTTGCCGGCCAATTACTTCTGTCGGTCGATCGGCATGGAAGTTCCGGTGAGGAGCGACTCCTCTTGGCGATCCGCTTAACGGACGATGCACCCGTGCGAATTTTGGTGCGGAAGGCCATGCTGTCGGAGCCCAACGTTTCGACTCAAAAAGTCAACGAGGTCACGGTCTACGATTTTGGGGGCACGGTAGCCGTCTGCGTCGCGGACGGTTACCTGCTGGTGTCCGACGTGAAATTGGTCCTTGAAGCTCTCCGTCGACGATCCGACAACCACTGACTGTTTCCGCTACATTCACGGGCGTCGATGCCGCTCTCGTTCAGCGGTGTGACTGAACTCGATGCGGAGTGACTGGACGTGAAGCCAAGGACTGTTTCGTGGAATGACCTTGCATGGCGATCGATCGTTTCGCTGCTGGTCTTCGTGGCGATGATCGTTCTCGGTGGCTCGACTCAAGCCGAGAAACCCAACGTGCTGTTCATCGCGATCGATGATTTGAACACTTGGGTGGGATGCATGAACGGCCACCCGAATGCCAAAACGCCGAACATTGATCGGCTGGCAGCACGGGGTGTGTTGTTTACCAACGCTCATTGCCAAGCGCCGATCTGCGGTCCCAGCCGCGCGAGTGTCTTCTCGGGGCTGTTGCCGACGACTTCGGGCATCTACGGGCAGATTTCGGACAAGCAACTTCGCGATGCCAGCGACATCATGGGCAAGGTCACGTTTCTGCCCGACTACTTTGAGCAGCATGGATACAAGACGCTTGCTTGCGGGAAACTGTTTCACAATGGTGATAAAGCGGGGTTCTTTGACGACTGGGGAGGCCACTCGAGCTTTGGGCCCAAACCCAAAAAGCGGTTCAAATACGACCCGGCTTGGTTCCCAGAGAAGATCGGTGGCACGCAAACGGACTGGGGCGTTTTCCCAGAACGCGACGAGTTGATGCCGGACTATCGAATCGCGGAGTACGGTGTGAAACGGTTGCGGGAGCGGCACGATCAGCCATTCTTTTTAGCCATCGGGTTCATGCGTCCGCATGTGCCCTGGTGCTGTCCGCAGAAGTGGTTCGACATGCATCCGATTGACGAGGTGCAACTACCGCCATACCTGAAGACCGATTTCGACGACATTCCCGAGATGTCA
>JBCBOT010000029.1:0-48067 GCA_039821165.1 Planctomycetota bacterium
TGCCGTACAGACGAGGAGCGTTGCTGCGAAGGCGGCCGCCAACCATCTGTTGAACGGAACACCTGGTCGGCGTTGCGGTTCGCGATCTTCGAAAGTGCCTGTGACGTCTTGCATCAGAGGGGCGTTTGAATGGAGTCTGTTCATCGTTCGCTTGTTTTGGGAGAGCATGAATTGTTGATAGCGGTTCCGCGAAATGATCCGCCGAACCGTACGGTTGAACCGGCCATCACGCCTGAACCGCGGTGGGCCGTGATGCGGACATGTGTTTCCAAACCTCCGCGGCAGCCTTCAAGTCGCGTTCGCTTGCTCCTCCTCGTCCAAAGACGATGCGATCGTAGGCATTGCCGATACGAATACAACTCGGCTCAACGGGGGCGACGACGCTCGACACTTCGCCCGGGAGTCTTACGCTTCGTAGCCGCTCGATATAGGAGGACGGAGTCTCGTCCTGGGACCTCGGAAATCCTCGTTCGCGGGCCCAGGCGTCGAAGGCTTGGCACGTGATCAGGATGATCCGTCGCGGGTCCTTTTCGCGACCGATCGGATTGCGAAACGAAGCGAACGGTTTGGGAGGTGCTGCGATCTCCGCGGCCGGACCTTCTGCTTCGAACCCCAACTGACTGCCGCCTTTTTCGAATAGCGAATGCCACCAAGCCAAGATGCGTTCGCGCATGCGATACACGTAATAGCCGACGACGGCGATGAGCGCAACGATGAGAAGAATTCGAATCAGGCTTCCGATCGCTGAGAAGAGACTGCCCAGCGACTCCATCAGGCCCGACGACTGAGGCTGGCTCTGTTGTTCCGAAGTCGGGTCGGGTTGTGAATTCGATCCGCTCTCCTGTTGATCGCTTTGCGTCCCACTCTCAGAGTCTTGCCGGCGATCAGAGTCGCTCGGATCTTCGCCCTCGGAGGGATCCGACTCAGACGATTCCGCGTCGCCTTTGGAGGATTCGCCCTGTTCGCCTTGGCCCTGCGGTGATTGTCCGTCATCACCGGATTCACCTTGCTCGCCCGACTCGTTTGCATCTCCGCTCGAGGATTGTTGTTCACTTTGATCCGACGAGGCATTCTGCGACTCCATCGGTTGTTCGGAGTTCGCACCCGTCTGCTGTTGATTGCCGTTCTCGGACTTTGAATTGGATCCTTGTGGTTTCGAATCCGATTGCCCATCGGCTTCGGAGGGCGATCCCGAATCCGACGGTTGGCCTTGCTCGGACCCAGCTGTCTTGTCGGACGGCTTTTGACCACCGGTTTGACCGCTGCCTTCGTTCTCGTTTTCGCCAGCGCCCTTTTTCTCTTTGTCACTCGCGTTGTCGCGGGAGGTTTCGGAATCGGAATCCGATTCGGTTTTGTCAGCGCCTTCGCCTCCCCATCCGAAAGCGCTGGCCATCGTCTCGCCGGTTTCCAAAAACTTTGGTGCGGGCAAGTTTGCCAGAGCTTGGCCGGGTAGCGGGGCGAGAAACGCAGTCATCATCAACGCCGCGATCATCAGGATTCCGCCGGCGAGCCAAGCGACGGTGACGTTGGTCGGCATGTCGACGTCGCGTTGACGAAGATACCGTCGAAGGTTCAGGAAACTCGTGGTGACCAGCAGGGAAAGGCTTGCGAACAGATAGAGGGCAAGCATCAATTGCGCCCGCCCCCAAGTGTTGCTGTCGCCCGCCAACATGAATTGGCCGAGCCCGAAGAGCGGGAAAGCCGCCAGTGCGAGGAGAAATACAGTGCGACCAGGTTGGTACGACTTGCGACGACGACGGGCCTTTTCCGTTTCAGGCACCTCGGGATCGGAATCGTGTTTGCGAATCCCGTTGGCCTCGTCGACGGCACGGTCGATCAAGCCTTCGCCGCTTGCATCGACGGTGTAATCGATGAGCGTGCAGTCGTGAACGATTCGGTCCGCGAGATAACCGATCAGCAGTACGATGCCGATCGAAAACGGAAGTGCGCCGACAAACCGCGTCAGCACGAGCACCATCGCCGCGCCGAGAGCGATCGCATAGCCAGCCGAGTACGAGCGGTCGTTCTCGATCACGATCCTCGCGAGAGCGACGGACCCCATCGTGTACATCGAAATGAGGTACCAGAGACGGTCCGAGAATTGTCCGTCGTAGAAGAGCACGACGAAAAAGTTCGCCAGGCTGCTGATCATGACGAAGATCAACACGGGGGCGACCGCAACGGCTGCGAAGTCAGCCAGCTTCGGTCGCGCGACTTCGTCGGCGTCTTCCAAGGTGGTGTGTAGTGGTTAGAGAGTTTTAGGTCGGTGTCTCCGACGCTTTGGGATCCTCGCGTTGCTCCTTCGCGTCTGGATGCAGTTTACGCCAACGGGCCATCGCGGGGCCGACCTTTTCCATCCGAACCCACTGCCCACGCGTTTTTGCACTCTGCAACAGCGTGTTCGGCTCGATGTGCCCCGTGTCAATTTTTGCCAGGAGGTCCGATTCTGAGATCGGGCCCACGCGGCGGGACTTACGCAACCACCCCGAAGCCATGTAGAACCATTTTGTAGACATCCGAATGGGTCCTCGCTGAAGGAGGGAGGGATTCATTCGTGCCCGCGCCGGACACGCCTCTTGATCTAGTTCAAGGGGCCCTTCTCACGTAAGGCCACAATATAACGAATCTTCATTTAACGGTGCGCAGGAAATAAGGTGAAATTATTCACCAAAGTGGCTTTTGAGGGTTGACCAACCTGCCCTTTGGTCGGTCGGAATCGCCCAGTCCCCCTGATCTGCCAATGTGGGTGATCCACAATGGGCCTCGAACCGATAAACGTGGATTTGTATCTTGAGAAGCACGGTAGAAAGGTCGATGCCACCCATTGGCCACTGAAATACCGCGCGCCCCCTTCGTCTAGCTGGCCTAGGACGCCGGGCTTTCCGCTCGGAAACGCTCGTTCAAATCGGGCAGGGGGTATGCAACTGGCGCGTTTTGCCGCGGCGGAAAAATCGGGGATCGGGCCTGCGATCGGGGGGCCAATTCCCGTAATTTTGTTTGACCCAAGTTCCCTGATCGTGGGATAATACGACTACGGCGTTCTGGTCGGGTGTCATCGGTCGCCGCCTACTCATCTTCGGCATTCACGCTCACTCACAACGGATTCGCCATGTCTGAATCAAGACCTACCGAAGCGATCTCGGTCGCCGCTACCGCCGATGATCTGCGGTCGCTGCAGAGGAACTGGCTAAGCGTCATTGCGTTCTTCATCGCCACGGCGCTGCTTGCGCTCTTTGCAAGCACAGCCGCAGGACAGGCGCCCAAGTACGAAGTGCTCAAGCTCAACCCCCAGATCGACAACCCGACCGCTGCGAAGCAGATGTCGCGCGAGGCGGCCTTGTACACGCTGGCGAGCGACCTCGCCGCTGTCCCGCAACGTCGTGCCAAGTTTGCCGAAGTCTTCTTTCTTCAGTACGTACCGGCCAAGCTCACACAACCGGATTCGGTGCACGAAGTCAGCGAATTGATGAACCAGGCCAACACCCTGTTGAGTCGTGCGGTTCGCTCTCGCCGACCAAGCGCCGGCAAGATTTTGCGTTGGATGTACGCGGGGCTGAAGCCGATTGCTGTCGGAAATTATCAACCAACCGCGAGAATCAATGCGATCCAGTTCATTTCAAAGTTGGCCAAGCCGGCAGCGAAGAGCGGAATGCCACCGGTTCCCTACCCCTTTGTTGCGACGGACTTGATGCCGATCTATGCCGACGCCAGCGCCCCCGAGGGTGTTCGTGCGGCCGCGTTGCATGGCCTCGAACGGTTCGTCCGATACTCGGAGAACGTCGACCCCGCCTTGAAGACTCAGCTCACCACAGAGATGAAGAAACTTCTTGATGAAGAAGCGCCTGCGGGGCGTGACTCGATGGTGCACGCGTTCCTGCAGCGTTACGCGGTCAGCATCCTGACGAACTTGAACTCCGAGCCGACCCTCGGAACCCAACTGGTCAGCGTGAGCACCGATGAGAAAAAGCCGGACCTCATCGCGCTGCACTCGGCTGCGTCGCTTGGCACGTTGCAAACCAAGCTCAAGCCAGAAGACGTGAAGACGGAAGAGGTCTTGAAGCAGTGGACCGAGCGTGTCCTGAAGTCATTCGAGTCGGAAGCAGCTCGACTCGATGCCCTCAGTAACAAAACGGGGGCGAATGGTGTCACTCAACCTTCGCCACCCGACTCCTGGGTCAGCAAGAAGAAACAAGACGAAGATGAGGGCAAGGCTCAAACCGCATCGGCCGCCGGTATGGAAGGCATGATGGGAATGGGCACCATGGACATGGGTGGTGCCGGCGACATGGACATGGAAATGGGAATGATGGGCGGCATGGAAATGATGGGCGGCAGCATGGGTGGCCTCGGCGGCCTCGGCGGCGTCACCAAGAAAGTCAAGCAGCCAGCGGAAGTTGTGGCAAGCCGAAAGAAGCTCAACTACACCATCCAGTCGCTTTGGCTGGGCGTGACCGGCACGTCGAAGCCCGTTGAGGACCTTACCGAGCTAAAGCCCGAGGGCGGGATCATGGTCGCGACGGCCCCTAAGAAGATGGAAGCCGTCAACAAATGGCTCGAGACCATTAACGAGGTCGCGACTGCGATCAACGATACTTCGGTTGGCGAGACCAACTCGTACCGAAAAATCGTTGGCGATCAGCTGGAGGTGCTCAAAGACTATCTCGAAGGCAAGTCCGATGAGATCAAGCCGGACGGCGATTTCCCCGACTTCGAGGATCCCTTGGTTGGATTCTCGGGTCGTTGATTGCTCCCGTCGATTCTTACAAACCCGAACCGCGGGTGGACATCGCGCCACTCGCGGTTCTTCGTATCGTCATCGGCATTACCTTCTGGTTTTGGGCCAGCAAGTTTCTCGTCGATGATCGTTGGGCAATCTTCTTCACCAAGCCGCTGATCTTGTTCAAGTACAACGGCTTTGAATGGGTGCGGTTGTGGCCAGAGGACGGAATATGGTGGCACTTTCAATGGACCCGCGTCGCCGCCGTTTGCCTCGCGATCGGCCTGCTGACGCGGTTGAGTGCGCTCGCGCTCGCGTTCTCGATGGCATACACGATGCTGGTCGAGCGGCAAATCTACAACAACCATGACTATCTACTCGCAACCACCGCGTTCCTAATGGCACTCATGCCGGCGGGGCGGCGATTCTCGGTGGATGCTTGGGTACAGAGCGTCCTGTTCACGAAACAATCCGCGGTGACAACGATGCCGCTCTGGCAATGGTGGCTGGTTCGATTCCAGCTCGGCATGCCCTATGTCTTCGGCGCGATCGCTAAGCTCGACGCGGATTGGCGTGCGGGACAGCCGTCCGGGATGTTCGTCGATTCTCGAGTCGACACGCCGATCATTGGTCCGCTGTTCGCGATGGACCAGGCGCAGTTCGTGATGACGTGGGGCGGTCTGTTCTTTGATCTTCTCATCGTCCCGGCTCTCCTTTTCAAGCCGACGCGGATCGTGGCCATTGTCGCGGCGTGTGCCTTTCATTTGACCAACGCAACGATCTTTCAAATCGGTGTGTTTCCATGGTTCATGCTCGCGACGCTGTTTGTCTTTTTCCCCGTAGGCTATATCCCGCGTTTGTTCGGAATTCGCGCGGACGACCAAGCGGAAACGAGCGACCGACGGGATCGGATCTCCGAGTCTCGGCCCGTCCGTTGGTTGATCGGTGGCTACGTTCTGATCCAGCTCTTGCTGCCGATCCGACCTTGGGTGTTGCACGGAAATCCTGCGTGGAACGAACGCGGGCAGCGGTTCGCATGGCGAATGATGCTTCGTCATAAAGAGTGCTTGCTTTGGTACAAGGTGGAAACGGATGACGATTTCCTTTTCACGCCCGCCGAGTTCGTGATGACGCCGAATCAAGTGCGTCGCGCGCCGCGGGATCCCGAAATGGTCCGGCAAGCGGCGGTGAAGATCGAAGATTTGGTGCGATCGACGGGCATCGAAGACTGTCGCGTGTATGCGCTTGCGCTCGTGTCGCTCCCCCGTGCCAATCGTCGATCCCGACGTCGACCTCACCACGGCTGAACCCGGATGGTTTTCGAACACGTGGGTGTTTCAAGACCCCGGGCCGCTCCCGCCTGAGCCCGTCGCGCTCGCCAAGGACGATTGGTGGCGAAGTATCGAAATGCCCGAGCGATTCGCGGGGCTGGCCCCCTATCGGCCGAGTGAAGCCCTCGAGATGTTCAAGCAACTCGAGTGAGGGCGGTGTGTCGATCACGCGTTGCCTCCGCCGAGTCGACATTTCCACTCGCGAACCCAGAGTCGAGTTTGCTAATCACCAGCGAGCGTTCGCAAACAAACGTCTCGTCCGGCCTTTGGTGTCAACGATGTCGAAGTACGCAACCAGACTGTGGATCACCGCCTTCGTTACGTTGACCAGTCTCGTGAATTCAGGCTGTAGCTCGTTGATTCGTGGATCCGGACGAAGGGTTGGCCCGTTGCCGAATCGGCATGACGTTATCGAAGCATTCGGTCAACCTGATCTCACCGAGACGATTCAATTGGCTGAACCCGAGAGCGGCGAAGTTCGCGTGTTTGATGTCGAAAAGTATCGCGTCCATTCCAGGTTCAATACGTCGCTCCCGACGGGAGCGTGGCACCCGATGATGGTCCTGCTCGAGCCCGTTTTGATTCCGATCGCGATTCGCGACGCGATCGCCGAACGCGTCCGCGGACACGAACTCGCATTCGTGTATGACGAGGCAGGCCGAACCATCGGCTATCGGTATCCCCAAAGCTTTCCCAGCACACTCAATGAGTTTGGAAGAGACAACGTGCTGACGTGGCAACCGGCCAACACCGCTAAACCAGATGAGTGACGTACTGACATCGGCATGAGCCAACGAGAGCGACCGTCGCAATGCGCGAGTCATCTCGCTCCTTGGCTAACCCCGATCGTTTTGCCCCGATCGTTTTGCAGGAGCATCCGCCTGGATCTATCGGAAATCTCTGGACGGGATCGGAAGGCAAAGCTCCGATCGCAACTAACAAGCGTAGCGCGTGATGATCTTGACAATGTCAGCGACATGGCCCGTCTTGCGGAAGTCGAAGCAAAACGGTTCGGCATGGCTGGACACCCAAATCTTCAACTCTGAGTCCAGATCGAAGGTGCCCGCCGTTTCGACCGAATAGCGCGTGATCGCCCGATACGGGATGTTGATGTATTCCGTTTTCCGCCCCGTGACGCCCTGCTTGTCGATAAAAATGATTCGCTTATTCGTGAGCACGATCATGTCGCGAATCAACTGATAAGCCTGTTCGATGGTCTCATCGTCGACCAAGATCGAAGCGATTTGGTTTTCGACTTTGTCCAGGTTGGCTTCTGACGCGGTCCCAAGCATTCCCGAAAGCAGACCCATGCGTGCACTCCCATGCGTGATTTGGTCAACAGGTTCCTGGATTCTATCGCACACCAGAGCGCGGTCCAACGCACCCGCGCGACTTCGGAACGATGTCGAGAGAAATCGATCCGTCGATCAACTCAACGACAGAGTCGCGTCGTGCAAACTGTCATGCGACCGCAGGGGCTAGCGTTGTTGAGCGGTTGCCGTCGCGCCGTGAACGCCTTAGATCAGGCCTGATAACGCGCCGTCGCCACAGAAGTCGGGATTGCCGAAGGTTTCCTCGGGCATCCCGAATCCTTCGAGCATGCTGAGCAACAGTCGGTTGTGGGGTACGCGGTGGTAATCGTGTGCCACGCCGGTCTTGAAATCGAATCCGCCACCGACCATCACGAACGGAATGTTGTCGCGTGTGTGCGAGTTCCCTTTGCCGAGTTCGTTCGTCCAAACGATGGTGGTGTTGTCCAGCAGCGATCCCTGTCCTGAGGGATCCGGGGTTTCCTTCATCCGCCTCGCCATGTGCGCGATCTGTTCCGCGTACCACGTGTTGATCTTGATCAACTTTTCGTAGGCATCTTCGTTGCTATCCGGTTCGTGCGACAAGCCATGGTGGCCTTTGTCGATATCCAGCCATCGCATCCGTGGTTGGCCGACACTGTTCGTGATCTGGAAGGTGGCGACGCGAGCGAAGTCGGCGAGAAAACTGTTGACCAGCAGCTCAATCTGCATCTGCGTGATCTGCGGCATGTTGTCGTTTTGTTCTTCGATGTTCGGCGGCAGTTTTGGTGTCTCGTGCCCGACCGAATCATTCTTTGTCGCCGCGGCCAGTTCCGTCTTCAGTTCGGTTTCGACGGTGCGGACCATGTCGAGATGCATCTCAAGCATTTGTCGGTCTTCGTGACTCAGGTGGCGATGCACCCGTTTGAAGTCGCCCGCGAGGTCATCGAGCACACTGGCCAACATGGCTCGATTCTTTTTCTGGCCGTACAGCTTGTCGAACATCTGGTACGGGTCGCTGATCGGTACAACCGGTTGGTTAGCGCCGGCGTAAGACATGCGGGTCCAGGTGTCAGCACGATCGGGAACCATCACGCCGAATTCGAGCGAGCCGAAACGAGTCCTCGTTGCCGCGTCCGCCTGCAACCGATTCTTGATGTGTTGGTCGATCGAGATCCCCATCGACCATCCGGCCGGCGTATCGCTTCCGCCTTGAACATCCCCGGGGAAGAGTTCGATGCCGGTCAACAGGCAGCCGATGCCGCGCATGTGGCCGTCACCGTCGCCCTTGATCTGGTTACAGATACCCTTGATGGTGACCAACTGGTCACGGAATTCCTCGAGCGGTTTGAGGATTCGCTTGAAGTCAAAATCGGCCCCGGTTTTCTCCGGCCAAAAGTGCTTCGGGATCACGCCGTTGGGGCTGAAGACGTAAACGACCCGACGTCGTCGTCCTGACATCGCCCCCATCGCGAGACTGGGAAGTCCCATCAACAATCCGGCGGCGGTGGCACCAATCCCAAGGCGACTCAGAAACTCACGTCGATTCACTCTCATCATCCTCTTGCTGGAGTTCACGCATTGCGACCAACACAGCGATTTCTTGAATGAGTTTCCGCATGTTGTAGTCGCTCGCGCGAAACTGGCTCAGTAGTTTATCCGAAGTGTCCGTACCAAATGCGTTGATCGGCTGGCGGACGAAAAACTCGAACACCCGTTCGATGAACGCGCGGTGGGCGTCTTCGTTGTCCGCCAGGAAACCGGCTAGCTCGGCAGCCGAACTAAACTCGGCGCGGTCACCGGTCCGGGTGACATAGTATCCGGTCGCGTCGATGGGCTTCTCACGCTCCTTCAGACGATATCGGCCCGCCGCGTCGTAGTTCTCCAACGCGAAGCCGATCCCGTTGATCTTGTCGTGACAGACCTGGCACTTTGTTTCGCCCGTCTGTAGCTGGACCCGCTCACGGGTCGTCAGCGACGGATGAAGTTCCGGGTTAAACGGTGTGAACGCTTCATTCGGTGGCCGAAGCGTTCTGCCGAGTACGTGCCGAATGAGAAACACACCGCGATGGATCGGTGAAGTCGTGTCGTGGTAACTGAGGTCACTCATCAACAGCGGATGTGTCAGCACTCCGCCACGGTGACCATCCTCGACGCTCCGAGCAAGGTCATGGGGTTTCGCATCACCATCCAATTCCCATGTCGAGCCGTAGAAGGACGCCAAACGCTGATTCGTCCACACGCGATTGTCCGTGAAGAGCTGTCGATAGTCGCTCGACTCACTCCAGAAGACCTCCGCGAGTTTACGCTGGAGTGAACGATGCAATTGCCCGACAAGTTCGCCGTCGAAGCCTTCGAATCGTTTGTCTTTGACGATTTCCTCCGCAGGATCGATCTCGAGCCAACGGTAGAACAGCGCCATGGCCTTTCCGTGAAGCCTGGGGTCCTCGAGCATCCGCGAGGCGACTTCTCGAATCCGGGCTTCTGCTTTCTTGGGATCACCCGACATCCGATCGCGTTTGATCTCGTCGAGCAGCCATTTCTTAGAGGGCAGCGAATCGTGCAGGATCATCGACAAACGATTCGCGACTCGTTGAGTCACGGGAGCGCCGGCATCTAGCGATGGATACAGAAAACGAGGTGACTTCAGCGTCAACAAGCACACTCGCCGAATCGCTTGGGCATCATCCGGCTCCGCTTCCAGTTGTCGATCGATGTAAACGGCTCGTGTCGTATCATCGATGGGAGCTCGAAACGCGATGCCGACCAATTGATTTAAGAACGCCCGTAGCCGTTCGCGATTGTCGTCCGAGAGGCTCTTGTTCCGCCTTCGAAAATGGGGCCAAAGATCTCTTGCCGCGGCATCCCCGAATTCGAACGCCGCTCGCGTAACGGCGTCATCCCATTGCCGATCTACACTGGTACCGCGGTCATAGCCGTAGGTTCGATCGTCGGGCGGTAGTTTGGTTTGCAGCGCAAACGTGCTGACCGTTCCTCGAGGGATCAGGTTTTCGGGAGGGATTACGCACTCGACGCCACCCGGCGTGACCCAACGGAGTGAGACGCGTGCCGGTGGTAGTTCCGTTTTGCGCTTTCGCTGAATGAACCACAGGCTGATGGGGTAAAGACGGCCTCCGATCAATTGCAGCGTTCGGCGAAACTCGGTTTTACCTTCGGATTGGACATGGTTGTCGATGAGGACGTGGTCGTAGTGTCCGAAGTGCAGTTTGGCGCTACAACTCGTTTCCAACACGATTTCGTAGCGGCCGGTATGCTCGACCGAGAGTGCACCTTCCCAGGTGATATAGAATTTGTCCGCGTTGACGCCTTCGATGGGCGGCTCGCGACCGAAATCAAAGTCGATGATCGGGTCGACTCGTTCGAGGATGCGCTTCTTTTTGTTGTAGCGATCGTCATCGAAGTAGCTGGCAGAAAGTCCGCCACGTTCTTGCCGGTCGGCTGATCCGTAAAAGTGCTGATAGAGGTCGGCGAGGCTTTGTTGCAGTTGGTTCGCGGTCAACCGCGAAAGTTGCTGTCGAGCCGGACGGTTACGGAGCTGAGCCGCGGGAGAGTAGAAGCTGTCGTAGATGTATTGAGCCACGGCAGCAGCGTCGTCTCCGACACAGGCATCCGGATCTTCCTCCGGCATGGTATCGGCGATCAATTCGGTAAGCTCACCGAGCGAATCGTCTCCGACCAACGCGGCCTCGTAATGGTCGGTGTTCCCCTCACCAGATGCACCGTGGCAGGAGGCACATTGGCGGACGTAGATCGATTTTCCATCCGGGTTGGCTGCAGCCACCGATTCGCCCACCAGGCAGACCAAAACTGCAGCGGTGAATAGCGGCGAAACCACCGGCATTTTGCGAAGTCGAGCGATCATTTGGAGTTCAACCGGGAGGCTGAATCATCGGGCGGGTGCATTCGGCGTTGGTCTGAGAGACCAAGTCCGTGGGGGCGCTGAATGCATGGCTTGGGAGGGATCCGCATTAAACCATGAACCGCAAACAGTTGGAATCCAAAAACGCGGCTCTCGTGGTGATCGTTTCCGAATAGAACCCTCTTTTCCTGGCTAAAACCCCGATCATGCCCCTTGGCTGGATTGGGGTAATTCTGCGATACTCCGCGACTTGACCCAACTGGCTATCGAAAAGCTGGACAGCCGACCCCCCATGGGGCCGAGGCGTTGCTGGCGACGAAAGGAACACTGATGCTAAAGAATTTCTCCCCCAAAGCACTCGGCATTAACGGTCGCCAGAGTGAGCTCATCGAGCTGGCCCTCACGTACGGTTTTCGGTCGATGGACATCGACATGTACGAAATCCTTCGACGGTCGGGCCGGACTTCCGCCGAGGATGCGGCGAAGTTCGTGAAAGCGGCGATGATCGATGAGCGAGTCGGAAAGGACAAAATGGGCCGCCTCGAGGGGATCGGAGGCTTTGAGCTCGAAGTCAACTTGGACGCCACGGACGAAGAGTTCAAGGCTCAAGTCGCGACGCTTCACCCGCTGGTCGAGTTGGCGGAGGATCTCGAAGCGACTCGTGCGTACATTACGCTTCCCGCAGCGACGGATAGCATGCCCTATCACGAGTTCTTCGACGCTCAGGGAACTCGGGTCAAGCAAATCGCCGAGGTGCTCGGCACAAAGAACATTCAGTTGGGAATTTCGTTCGACGGCTCGCGAGAGCCGGAGCACGGCAAGCAGTACGATTTTGTTCGCAACGTCGAGGGTCTGATCGCGTTTGTGAAGTCGGTCGGCGTAGCCAACGTCGGCTACATCATCGACACCTGGGATTGGGTCGTTGGTGACGGCGGAATGGACCAACTCAGTGAAATCGCTGGGTCCGACATCATCGCAATTCGCCTGGGCACACTTGCTGCTGATGTCGATCCCGCCAAGGCGACCCGCGGCGACCGTGAGTTGCCCACGCTCGAGGGTGGCTTGAATCACGTGTCTGTCGTCAAGCAGGCGATTCAGGCCGGCTTCGAAGGTCCGATTTGTCCCTCAGCTTCGCCAAGTCGCTACAAGGGTCAAACGCGAGAAAACACCGTCAAGCAAAGCCAGGAAGCGATCGACAAGATCAGCGAAGAGGCGGGCTTGGAGGTCAAGCCGTTGCCGATGGACCTCATCGAAGAGATTCCGGTCGAGACCACGCCGCTCGTCTGAGCAATCGACAGTACCGTCACAAAGATCATCCAGGCCTAAGCGGCATCCGTCGCTTGAGGACCTGGAGATTTGTTCGGCATCGTTTCATTCCCCGCGCTCCTAGGGTTCAGCGATACATCCGCCACCCTCGGAACTGAAACCATGTCGTCAGCTCCCATTCCTTGGAAGCACATCCGGAACGTCCTCGTCCTGTTTGCACCACTCTGGGTCGGGACAAGTCTCTTATTCGGACTTTTCGGCATCACCTACGGTTTGCTCAGCGCCGACATCTACTCGTCGCAGCAGGCGCTCGTTGTGCGTGACGAAGCAACGCGTGCCGTCGACCGATTAGGACGATTCGCAAGCCAAACAGAGCTTAAGGCAGCACAAGAGACAATTCTCGAAATGTGCCAGAACCGAGAGGTCGTTGGTGCAGCCCTCCGTCAGATCGGTCCGCCCAATGGTCGCGTCGATGCCGAATGGCCTTCCGTGACGGCCATCGACAACGCCATCAAGAAGTCGGTCAACATCACGGCCGCCCAGGGATCGGAATTCGGTAACACCGAAGTCATCTATCTCGAAGCCAACGCGCGAACGAAGGAACGCTCCATCGAACTGTGCCGCGCGATGTTCGACAGTCTGACCAAACACCTTCGCAACGTTCGCCGAGTCCGCGCGGATAGCGTGATCATCGAACTCGGACATGCGGTCGAATTGGCAACGCAAAACCTCGCCGAGGTTTCCGACAGACTGAAGGAAATCGAGATTCAGTTCGGCACCGATCTCGCAGAGTTGCGCGGATTGAACGACACGATCAACGGTGACGGTTCGAATCGTCGCGCCCTTGCACAGACAAAAGAACAACTTCAGCTCGCGGAGATCGAACTGCAAAAGCTCGTTTCTCTCTACAACCTATTGATCGCCGGTGCGGAGGACCCACAGAAACTGCTGATCAGCGGTGGCGATCTTCTAAAACGCCAACCCTCACTGTTGCGTTTGAAGGATGGCTTGATTGATGCCCAGTTGAAGGCCAGCCAGTTGAGCGGGAGTTTGACCCTGAACAACCCGAAACGCAAAGCCGCTCTGGCGACGGAACGCGAGATTCGCGAACGGATCAAGCAAGAGACTCTTTCCGTCATCGCTTCGATGGAGCCCACACTCGAAATCCAGCGGGCCCTGGTCGAAAAATTAGCGACCAAGCGAAACGATCTCTCGGACAAGTTGGCGTCTCTCGCTGAAGCCAGAACGATGTACGCCAAAGTCGATGCAGAACTCAAGCAACGCACAGCGCAGCTTGCCGAAGCCGAACGACGACTCGCTGATGCGAAGGCGAGTCGCTCCGCGGCCTTGTCCACCAACCTCGTCGCTCAACTTGGGCCTCCACAAGTCTCCGAGAATCCCATCGGTCCCGGTACCTCAAAACTGACCGTCGGTGCGTTGATGGCGGGTCTCGTTTTCGGACTTGGGACCGTTTTCCTCGTGGCACCGGGACCAAGCGAATCTCGTGGACGACGACGTTGGACCGACCATCTTCATGGTCGCGGCCGTCGAGCCTCTGACACGATGAGTGAAACTGCGACACAACCGGCGGTGTCCGAAAGTACGGAGTCGACAGCACCAGCGGCTCGCCCGGCACGACGAGAACCAGCGGCAACCATCCAGCCACAAGCGAGCGTGCCGGAAGTGCCGAAAGCGGATCGTGCGCTGCCACCCAAACGCGTTCCCCGTCGGGCAGCCGAAAAGAGTGCACCTCCGAAGGCCCCGCCGCAACAGGCCGCGAGAAAGCAACCTCCGGCACCGAGACCCAGGAAGCGTCCTCCGGAAGAACCCCCTCAGCGAAGGGAATAGGGCAAGCCCCGGCGTTCGAACCGTGGATGAAGCGCGCCAGGCGTTCGAGGCAACAGCGACGGCAACCCGGCGTTTTCGCGGTAGGTAGCGTCCATTCAATGGTCATGGCAATAGCCGCCGGTTTACCTGCGCCCACTGACTTGCGGATCACCCCAACGCAAATTTCGACGTTGTTGCGACATCGCCGCAGCTTGGTTTCCGGGAAGAGCCTTTTGTTCCAATCGAACAGGACGATGCCGGACGGCTCGAGCCGGCTCGAGCCGTTCCGCTAACAATTTGGCGGTAGGGGCGCAAGCCCTCCGTCGCGTCAACCCGAATGACACGAGGGGCATGGCGTAACGCACCCCCCAGCTTAGAAAAGCTCGCCGAAGTGCGCGGATTTCGCGTCACTTTCTATTCTCAACAACGTCCGTTTGCGCATCTTGCACGGTTCGTATCGCAAAACGCTGTGAATCAAAACAGTGGCCACTTGTTTCGCCGTTGCAACGGAGGCGACTATTGATAACGCTTCCGTTCTAGCAACCCGCGCCGCGATTCCATCGAGGAAAAATGAGAGTCCGCTTGGTGATTTCCGAGGACCGCTTCGTCACCCAAAGAGTCTCCTTCCGAAAGTGCCTTGTTATTGGTCGCGACGAAGGGTGCGATCTGAGACTCGTTGAACCCAATATCAGCCGTCGGCACTGCTTGCTCTTGATTCACGAAGACCTCGTGATGGCGATCGACTTGGCAAGCAGCAACGGAACGCAGGTCAATGGAAAACTGCTTGAACCCGGGACCAGCGTTTGCCTGAATCACGATGACCAAATCGTCGTCGGTGGCATCGAGATGCGAGTCTCAATGAGCGAGACCGACACGTTTCCGCCGGACCCTTCGCCACAAGACGAGACGAGTGTGATGCGTGTCGATGAGAAGCAGTCTCCCGACGTCGGTCGGGCACGGAACTTGAATCAACGCAAGTAGCTTGCCGAGTCTCCGTCTAGCCGAATAACCAAAGGCACACTGCGGAGATGATCACAACACCGATCAAGTTCAACACGAGACCCTCCTGAGCCATACGCTTGATGGAGAGGTCGTTCGATCCGCCGAAAACGATTGCGTTGGGAGGCGTCGCGACCGGCAACATGAACGCGAAGCTGCAGCTGATGGTTGCGGGCACCATGAGGATTCTCGGTTCGATCCCCGCCGCGACGGTCGCGAGTGCCATGATCGGCATTAACAAGTTGGCGGTGGCCGTGTTACTGGTGACTTCGGTCAGGAAGGTCACGGCCAAGCACGTCGCGACGATCATCAGTACGGGTGGGACTTCCGCCAGGATTTTGAATTGATCGCCAATCGTCTTGCTCAATCCGGATTCACCGAATGCGTTGGCGATCGCGATCCCGCCTCCGTAGAGAATGAGGATTCCCCATGGGATCTTGACGGCGCTCTCCCAACTCAGCAATTTCTCGCCCTTCGCTTTCCCGTTGGGAATGAGGAACATGGCCACCACCGCGAGTAACGCGACGCTGGAGTCTTTCGCATCTTCAATGCCCAGCCATCCGCTCCAACCACCAAACGGGTCCTTGCGCGTCATCCACAGCAAGGCCGTTGTCGCGAAGACCGCGAGCGTTCGAACTTCTTCAGTTCGCCAGCGTCCGACTTCAGGCAACTCGATCCGGGACGTCGATTTCAATCCGCGCGTTAACCAAAACCCGGTGATCGGCAACATGACGGCGGCGATTGGCAACGACCAACTCATCCACTGAATAAACGTCGGTGGTTCAATCGGAGTCATCGACGAATCCGCATTGGAAACGTCGACAAGCTCATCCGAAATAGATGCGGCGGCAGTCGTCTCCGCGAGTTTGGAATACTCTCGCATGAAAACCAAATTCGGTGGGGTTCCGATCGGCGTTCCGATACCACCGATACTTGCCGCGTACGCGATTCCCAAAAGCAAGCTGACGCGCAATCGGCTGTTGTCGGTCTTTCCGACCACCGCCATGGCGATCGGCAGCAGCATCAACGTGGTCGCGGCATTGGAAATCCACATGCTCAATACCGCCGATGCGGCCATGAAACCAAAAACCAACCCGCGCCCGCCGCCTCCGCCGAACCAGTTCACCATCGTCAGTGCGATCCGACGGTGCGTGTTGCTGCGTTCCATTGCCGCAGACAACATGAAGCCGCCCATCATCAACAACACCAGCGGGTGGCCATACGCCTGACCGACCTGGGCTGTCGTCAACACGCCGACGAGCGGAAACACGGCGATCGGAATCAACGACGTGACGGGGATCGGCACCGGCTCGAAAACCCACCAAACCGCGCACAAAACCACAACCGCCGCCGTCCATGCAGGCTCGGCGTTTCCTCCACCCAAGGCGACCGTGAGTCCGATCGCCAAAGCGGCGAGTGGACCTCCGAAGAGCGCAAACTGTTTCGTCAACAAACTGTTCCAACTGAGAAGCCCGTATCGTAGCGAATCGCGATGGCTTCGCGGGGCGGCCGCGCAGTGGAGGAATGCTCTCCGCAATCGTGACAAAGATTGTGCCGTGAAGCATTCAAACTAGATTGGTCAAGACTGGAATTCATTTCACCCGCTCTTGGACCGCCTCCACCGATGTTGAGACCGCCAATCCGAATCCTCAGTTGCTTTATCGTTTGCGCTGTTTGCTCCGCCGCGGTGGGGCAATCCGACTGGTTGAGCAAGAAAACGCTTGAACACGAAAGCTACGATCGTTGGAGTAGCCTCGGGCGGGCCAGTCTTTCACGGGACGGCAAATGGGTCCAATACGTTGTCGACCCTCAAAAGGACGAAGCCCCGTCCGTCCTCCACGTCGCTGAGCTCGGTGGGTCAAAACACTACACCCTGCAGCGCCCGGTCGGACCACGCTGGACCCAAGATTCGAAACACTTGGTGGTACGACTTTCGCCCGATCCCAAACGCGTGGAGAAGCTTCAAGGGCTGAAAGGAAAGTTCGAGGAATATGAACGAACGAACCTGGCGATCCTGAACCTAGACAGTGGGGACCTCACCCGCATCGATCGCGTCCGGTCCTATCAACTCCCCGATGAAAATGGCCGTTACATCGCCTACCTACTTGAGAAGGGAATCGAAGAACCGAAATTCGAGAAACAATCCTCCAACAAGATGGAGTCGTACACGGTCTCGGAGTCCGGCCTAACACCCGTCGCCAAACCGCCGAAGCTGAAGAAGCGCTCGCCGGAGATTGTGGAGCCCGAACAACGCATCTCGAAAGAAGAGAAGGAAGGCGAGAACCCGGAGACCAAATCCGACAAATCAAAGGACAAGCCGAAGGAGAAAAAGAAGGAGCCCGGCACGACGCTTGTCATTCATGATCTTGAAGAGGGAACGTCACTCACGTTTGCAAACGTCGTTCGCTACACCTTCTCAGAGGACGGTTCACGATTGGCGTTCGTGACATCCGTTCCAAAGACGACTGAGAAAAAGTCCGCCGAACTCGCAATGGATGGAGTCTTCATCGTTGAGCTTTCCGAGAAGAGCGTCGCCCGAGTTCTGTCAGGTCGGGGGGAATACAAGAACTTGGCCTTCAGCGAAGACGGCAAATCGCTCGCACTGATTTCGAATCACGAAGACTACGCTGCCGAGACACCGAGTTGGTCTGTTTTCTTGTGGAAGCACGGCGAAGAGAAAGCGACTTCGGTGGCCTCCGAAACGTCGCCCGCCACGCCCAAGGACTGGTGGGTTTCGTCGAGAACGTCGCCGTATTTCTCGAAAGATGGTCGACGGCTTTACTTTCATACAGCTCCGATTCCGGCCTCCGTGATTCGTGAACCGAACGACGAAGAAGAGCCGGAGGAATCGAAAGTCAAACTGGATGTGTGGCACTGGCAGGATCCGTATCTTCAGCCCGAGCAACTGCTGCGAGCCCGTCAGGATCGAGATCGCCAGTACTTGGCTGTCTTTCATCTCAAGGAAGCCAAGGGCGTGCAACTTGCGACGCCTGCGGTACCGAGCGTGTCTGTCTCCACCGAATCGAAACTCCCATTCGCGCTTGCAAACTCGGATGTGCCCTATCGCACGCAACGATCTTGGGTCAGCCCAGGCTACCAAGATGTCTACTTGATTCATCAACGAACCGGAAAGCGAACCCAAGTGCTCGAAGGCAATCGAAGCTTCGTGAGCCTTTCGCCGACCGGCCGCTTCGGAAGTTGGTTCGATCCAGAACAGCGACACTGGTACTGCTTCGCGACCAACAAGCCGAAAGAGGCAATCAACGCGAGTCAAGCCATCCGCGTGCCGCTTCAAAATGAACTCGAGGACCGTCCCCGGTTGGCTCCGCCTCACGGTACTGCCGGATGGATTTCCGGAGACAAAGCGCTCTGGGTTTATGACCGCTTCGACATCTGGAGCCTCGATCCAACGGGAGCTCGCGAACCGATCTGTGTGACCGGCGGGGTGGGACGAAAAACGAACACTCGGTTTCGCCTTCTACGTTTGTCATCCGAGTCGCCGTTCCTCGATGCGGACGGAACGCTCCTCCTCTCGGCATTCAATCTCGAAACCAAGGCGAGCGGATTCTACAAATTGGATCCGAAGGAGCTTGATGCCGAACAGACGCCACAGCGCTTGATCGAATTGGATGAAAGCCTTCGCGGTTTGGTGAAAGCGAGGGACACGGATCGCATCGTGTTTACGCGCAGCAGTTTTCGACGCTTCCCGGATCTTTGGACGAGTACGACGGCCTTCAAGAAGATCCAGCGGCTCACGGATGTGAATCCCCAGCAACAGGAATACCGCTGGGGCGACGTCAAATTGGTGTCGTGGAAGTCGCCGACCGACACGCCGCTGACCGGGATGCTCTACACACCGGATGGATTCGATCCATCAAAGAAGTACCCAATGATGGTGTACTACTACGAGCGCCGATCCGACAACTTGCACTCGTACTACATTCCGGCGACCAGTCGGTCCGTGATCAACTTTAGTTTCTACGTCAGCCGCGGATATGTCATCTTTGTTCCGGACATTCCCTACCGTGCCGGCGAACCCGGCCCCTCCGCCGTCGACAGTGTTCTTTCCGGCGTCGATCACGTGGTCGACATGGGATTCGTGGATGAAGCCAAGATCGGAATGCAGGGGCACAGTTGGGGCGGCTATCAAGCGGCGTACCTCGTGACCCAGACGGACCGGTTCGCGTGTGCCGAAGCCGGCGCACCTGTCAGCAATATGACCAGTGCGTACGGCGGCATCCGCTGGGGCTCTGGGCGAAGCCGAATGTTTCAATATGAGCGTGAACAAAGCCGTATCGGCGATGACCTATGGAAGGCTCGCGACAAGTACATCGCGAACTCACCACTCTTCTTTGCGGACAAGATCAACACACCGTTGCTGATCCTGCACAATGACGAAGACGGCGCGGTGCCGTGGTATCAGGGCATCGAGTTGTTTGTCGCGATGCGACGTTTGAAACGCCCCGCTTGGTTGCTCAATTACAACGGCGAGCCTCACTGGGTGATGAAACGCGAAAACCAAAAGGACTTCACGATCCGGATGCAGCAGTTCTTTGACCACTACCTCAAAGATGCACCGGAGCCCGAGTGGATGGCGGTCGGTGTTCCCGCTGTCAAAAAAGGTGTTTCGCTGGGGCTTGAATTGCTTGAGCCAGAAAAGAAGGAGGCAGACGTCGACTGAGTCGCTGGTTCAGAATAAGAGAGAACCTCCTGGTTTGACGGACCGGGAGGTTCCTCATTGGGTCGCTTTGGTGGCTAGGATTCAAACGCCGGCTACCTTACCATCGTGCCGTCCAGAACCCTCTTCACGATGAGTCGCCGACGTGTCCGCGTTGATTTTTGCCGCCACTGGAACCGCAACCGAAGCAGCCGACCGCGACTGGCACCCGTTGATCAGCAATGATGCGGTGATCTTGGGCATTCTGATGGCAATGCTCGGCTTGGTCTTCTGGACGAACAGCCTGAAGCATCCGTTTTGGAAGACGTTTTACAAGTTCGTTCCTGCGCTGTTGCTTTGCTACTTCTTACCTTCGCTGCTCACGCTGTTTCGAGCGGTGGATCCGAATGCGACGCAACTCTACTTCGTCGCCAGCCGATACCTCTTGCCTGCAAGTTTGGTTTTGCTGACCGTCAGCGCCGACCTGCGTGAGGTGCTGCGGCTGGGTCCCAAGGCCCTGATCATGTTTCTCACCGGTACGGCCGGCGTGGTGCTCGGTGGTCCGCTCGCCATCCTCCTCGTAGGCTCTTTCGCTCCGTCGTTGGTCGGCGGTGAAGATGCCGAAGCCGTCTGGCGTGGCCTTTCGACAGTCGCCGGTAGCTGGATCGGTGGCGGCGCAAATCAAGCGGCAATGAAAGAGGTCTTCCAACCGTCGGACTCCCTTTACAGCACGATGGTGGCGGTTGATGTCTTAGTCGCCGAGTTCTGGATGATCTTTTTGTTGCTTGGGGTCGGCAAAGCGGACTCGATCGATCGATTGTTCAACGCCGACAACACCGCCGTGAAAGAACTGCGCGAAAAGATGGCGGCGTTTCAACAGTCAACGGAGCGCGTCGCATCCACCACAGATCTCTTTGTGCTCCTCGCGTTCGCATTCGGCGCGACGGCGATCAGTCATGCGATCGCGGACTGGATTGTTCCCATCATCAAAAGCGACTATCCAGCGCTCGGTAAGTTCAGCTTGGATTCCGAGTTCTTTTGGATCGTCGTGGTGGCGACGACGATTGGGGTCATCGGCTCATTCACCAAGGCACGACGTTTGGAAGGTGTTGGTGCCTCGAAGGTCGGTACGCTATTCATCTTTCTGTTGGTTGCGACCATCGGATTGAAGATGGACCTGATGGCTGTGAGGGAAAGCCCGGAGTGCTTCTTAATCGGTTTGGTCTGGATGCTCATTCATGTGGGGTTGCTTCTCATTGTCGGCTGGCTCATCCGTGCCCCGTATTTCTTCCTTGCCGTGGGGAGCAAAGCGAACATCGGAGGCGCGGCCAGTGCTCCGGTTGTGGCGGCCGCGTTTCATCCTTCTCTCGCGCCCGTCGGTGTTCTTCTAGCCGTCGTGGGGTATGCCCTCGGGACATACATGGCGCTGATTTGCGCCTACATGATGCGCGCCGTTTCTGGTTGACGGCGGCTCATCCGACATCACCCACGCGCGTTGCGTTTGATCCGATTATCACGGCGTTCCGGCGACCGAACGAGCGGATTATCAGAGTCCAAAGCCGTGTCAGTCTTTCCCCAAACGCGACGTTTTGACGCGTCAGTGCGGTTACCCGTCGCCCATAGGAACGTGAACGCATTTCTTTCTGCTTCCCGGAGACTATGGAATGAGCCAAGAGCGGCCGAACACCCAGCGCAAGGCACTCGAAGTCAATCTCGACAACAGCCGTTATGGATCCTTCGCCGAAATCGGTGCAGGCCAGGAGGTCGTCCGTTGGTTCTTTCGTGTCGGAGGCGCCGCCGGAACGATCGCCAAGAGTATTTCGGCCTACGACATGTCCGTGAGCGATGCGATTTATGGCGATTGCGAACGCTACGTCTGCCGCCGACGTCTTGAGGACATGCTGAACCGTGAGCAGGAGCAAAATCACGAACTCTTGCGAGAAACACGAGGCGACACGACGGCGTTCTTCGCATTTGCGGACACGGTTTCGGCCCGCAATTTCCGCGGAACGAACGAATGTCACGGATGGATGGGCATTCGGTTTCAGGCCCACCCACGCGACGAAGAAAGCCAGATCATCATCCACGTGCGGATGCTCGACAAGGAAAACGCCCTCCAGCAGGAGGCCTTAGGGATCGTCGGCGTCAATCTCGTTTACGGCGCGCACTGCTTACATCACAAGCCTGAGGAGCTCGTCGAATCTTTATTGGACAACCTGTCGACTCGGCGAATCGAGATCGACATGATCGAATTCTCGGGCATCGCATTTCGACATGTCGACAATCGAGTCATGAGTTTGCGTTTGGTGCAGCTCGGACTGAGTAAAGCCGCGATGTTCTCGGCGAGCGGCGAAGTGCTTCAGCCGTCGGAAGTGCTTCGAAAACGACCGATTCTCGTTGAACGCGGGAGTTTTCGACCGATCACCAACGTCAATGTCGACATCCTCCGATCCGCGAGAGAGAAGTTCGCGAACGAAGAAGGCGTCGACACGGACCGGGTGGTGCAACTCGCCGAAATCACGATGCGGAACCTGGTCGCCAACGGGGACATTGATCTTCAAGACTTCCTCGCCCGCGTGGATACTCTCGCTGCCTGCGGCATGAAAGTCATGATCTCGGACTACTTCGAGTACTACCGTCTCGCATCGTATCTGTCCCGATACACCAAGGAGCGAATCGGGATCACGATGGGGGCTCAAAGCCTCACCGAGTTGTTCAATCCCAAATATTACACAGAACTCGAAGGCGGGATCCTTGAAGCGTTTGGACGACTCTTTAAGAACGACCTTCGACTTTACATCTATCCTCTTCTACACCGTGACACGGGTGAGCTGACGACGGTTGAAAACCTCAGCGTCAATCCGGAACTGACCAACCTCTACAAACACCTTGTCGATAATCGTTTCGTGCAACAACTCGACAACCATGACGCACGGCACCTGAAGACGTTCTCGCGCGAAGTGTTGCAGATGATTCAAGATGGTGATCCTTCCTGGACGGAGCATGTGCCGGAACAAGTGGCCGATGTCATCATGCAGCGTGGATTCTTTGGTTGCCGAAAGTCGTTCGAGCCGAAACCGGGCAAACCGATTCCGTGTGCCGATCTGCAATACATGGCGACCCACGCTACGCCGACGGGTATCTGAGACAGGATGGTATCGTTGTTCGCGGTGTGCTGAGCCATGGCGCCGAGGGAGGCACAAACGCGGTCCCGGGTCTGCGCACATTTTGCCGCCAGACCCCGAGTTTGATGCTGGGCGAGACCAAGGCTCAGCAGGCAAAACAATGGACGGCAAAACAATGCTTAGCGCAACGATTGCACTCTCAATCGGAGTGAGAAGCTAGAAGCGAGTGTTTCATCTACATTTGAAATGAGGGTTCGTTTCTTAGTGGCACGGCTCTCCGAGCTACTTTTGTCGCGACCCTCAAATCAAGACTCGACGAGGCACTAGCTCGCGAGCCGCTCTAGAAAATCAACCGTGCCGGCAAGGTCTTCCGGCAGCGGTGCTTCGAAAGTGACCCAGTCGCCTGATTGCGGGTGTCGGAATGAAAGCCGTCGTGCGTGGAGTGCTTGGCGATTGAGAACGGCAGCGCTGCCCTCGACAGCGCCTCTTCCTTCCAGCCACGCCTCCGTGGCGACAGCGTGCCCGGCATAAAGGCGGTCACACAAGATCGGACAACCGAGATGTGCCAAGTGCACGCGAATCTGGTGCGTCCGCCCTGTCTTTGGCTTCGCGCGGACGAGCGAGAATCTGCCAACACGATCGATGACTTCATAGAACGTACTGGCCGGCTTGGTCGTCGAGTGGTTTTCGCGGATCGCCATCTTGTCCCGCTGATACGGGTGCCGACCGATCGGCGCATCGATCAGATCACGGTCCCGATCGACGCGGCCGACAGTGATCGCGAAGTACTCTTTTTCGACTTCGCGGTCGTGCCATTGCTGAGCCAAAGCCATGTGCACCGCGTTGGTCTTCGCCACAACAATGACACCACTCGTGTCCCGGTCCAAGCGATGAACGATACCCGGTCGTGTGGGCCCGCCCACATCGGAAAGTGACTGGAAGCGAAACGCAAGAGCGCTCGTCAGCGTGCCTTTCCAATTGCCACGAGCGGGGTGCACGACCATGCCGGGCGGCTTGTTGACGACCACGAATCCGTCATCTTCGTACAACACGTCGAGCGGGATGTTCTCGGGCACGACATCGTCGGTGAACATCTCCGGCAATTCGAACGAGATTGCCTGCCCCGCACGAATCTTGAAACTGGGACGGACGACGCGACCATCGACCGTTGCCTGATTGTCCTGTACCGCCTGCCGAATCTGGCTCCGACTGTAGCCGTCGCAAGCCCCCGTCAGGAACAAGTCGATACGTTGTCCGGCCGCTATTTCGGGAACAACGAAATGCCGGACGGTGCCGTCTTCGGAATCGACCGCCTCCGAATCACTGCTCTCGCTCGATTCATCGTCGTTGATGGGAACCGAGTCTCCGGAGTTCTTGGACTCAGGATCGACTTCTTCGTTCGAGCTCACTCGAGGCTACTGATCCGACTCAGGCTCGCCTTCGGGAGCCGAGGGCTCTTCCGAAGCCGGAGCGTCAGGATCGGCAGATTCATCCGGCGTGGCGGTTTCGTCAGCGGCACCGGCTTCGTCAGGAGTGCCGGGGGACGGGATTTCAAAATCACCGCCCGCGGGAACGTCCACCGGTTCTTCGGTCGGCTCTTCCATTGGCGCGTCATCGGTACCCAGAACATCACCGAGACCGAGGTCGGGGAGGTCAAGATCGGGAATACCGGGCAGCGAAGAAGCGTCCGGTAGTTCCGGCGGAGTCGAAGGATCGGCGGGGGCAAAGTCTTGCTCGCCGAACCAAGCAAGGAAATCCTGATTCGAAGGCAGGGAAATTGCGTCGATGCGGTCTTGAGCGACTTCGACCATCTGCTCCGACTCATTGGCCGCGATACAACGTTCGTAAGCGTCGATGGCTTCGTCGATTTCGCCGAGCGACTCCGATGCCAAACCGACGCCGAGATTAGCGCGTGAGACGAGAACCGAATCGCCCGAAGCATTCCGTGCGTCTTCAAATAGGTCGCGAGCCTGGTTCAACAGCGTCTCGGCTTCTTCACGATCCTGATACAGCGCTCGCACGCCGAGCCCGAGATTCTCATTGCCCTGATACAGCAACGACCAGGCTGCGGCGACCGTACCGGGATACTGCGAAGACACTTCCGGGTTGTTCATCAACAACTGAAGCGTTGCATCGCTTCGCTTGGCAGCCTGTCCGCTGGAGTGGATCCCATACGCGACCAAGCCAGCGACGATGACCACGACCCCGAGCAAAATCAGCTTCGAGTAAGGTTCAATCCGCTTGTAGAAACTGCCCAGAGCGTCGCCAACGAGATTCGACTCGAGCTCTTGCTCGCGATCCTTTTTCATCGAAATATCTGCCTACGCGAAAGTTAAATCAGGCCCGCAGGCGCTAATTGTCATGACTTGAACCACAGCCCACCGTGGTCGGCCGGCTCGGGCACCGTGACGACGGCGATCGGCCGTGTCAGCGAGTTATTTCCTTGCCCCGCCGGGGGTTCGAATAAGCCCGGAGTATAGATTTTTGCGAAACTCAGCGTCAAGGGAACGCTTCCCTCAGTCTCCTTTGGCTCTCGCAATGAGAAAGTCGACAAGTTCCTGGCATTGAAAGAAGCCCGGCCAGAAATTGTGCCCCTGACCCTCGATCCGCTGCACGGTGATCAAGTCGTCCTTGCCGGCGGCATGGTAGCGAGCTTCGAGTGCCATAGAATTCGGCTCGATCGGGACCAGAGTGTCGTTCATCCCGTGGATGATGAAGACCGGGATATCAGCCTCCACCATGATGGAACTACGCTCGATCGGGTTGAATTCGGCCGAACGGTTCGTCAAATCCTCGGGCGAGACTCCATAAGCGGCTGCGGCACGCTGGACTCCGGGGTACGAGCGGTAATCGAACACGGGGTAGATGCACCCCACGCCGGCAACTCGTTGGGGCCGCTCGATCGCGAACCGACTGACGTAGAGCCCACCGCGACTTCGACCCAATAATGCCGGCTTGCGACTGTATCCTCGCGACACCATCTCAGCGTAAAGGGCATCGAAAAATCGTTGACTGTGCGGGCTCCCGTAGGCTTCTCCGACGTCAATGCCAGCCACCGCCACACCGGCCGCGAGGAATCGTTCATGCATCCAACTTTCGTGGCGATCGGGAACTCCCGGTAACGTCGGTCCATAGAAAATCCAAGGCTTACCGTTTTCGGTTTCCGCTGCCTGGTCCGGCTTCATCAAAAATGCATGACGATCCGCGATCCGCATGTTTTCGGCGTTGATCAGCACCTGCCGACGTTTCGGACGAGCTTCCTCCTGGGCGGATCGAAATTTGGTTTCCGCGTTCAGCGCCCGTTTCGCCCTGTCCAACACACTCTTGTCTAGATCGCGCGTCGCGAGTTCGATCGTCTCCAGCAATTGCGTCTCCCAAGCGGTCACCAACTCGGCCAACTTGTCGGAACGCGGAACCGCCAGGTCCACGGACTCCGCGCGATCGTTCGCGAGATCATAGAGTTCCCAAGGTTCGCCAATTGGCGCGACCGCTTTCCAGTCGCCGACTCGGATCGCGCGGTGTTCGTCGTGGTACCACCAAAGCATTCGGCCTGTGTTAGCTTGATCGTTCGATCCCAGTTGCCGCGCAAAGCTCTTTCCTGGCGACGGCGGCACATCGGGTTCCCGGTCTACGTTGGCGAGTTGCAAAAGCGTTTCGCTAACGTCAATGACATGCTGCGGTTCACGACTAAACTCACCTTTCGCCGAGATCCCGTTCGGCCAATGCGCGATCATCGGCGTCGCGATTCCGCCTTCATGCGTCCATGTTTTGTGGCGGCGAAACGGAGTGTTGCAAACGGTCGACCAACCCGGCCCAAGACACAAATACGTCGATGCCGAACCCGGCGTTGCTTCGGGATCATGTCCGTCATCTCGAACCATGATCTCCGCACTCGCGCCGTTGTCTGACAAGAACAACACGAGCGTGTCGTCCCAACACCCCATCGATTTGATTTGGTCGAGGACACGCCCGATTTCGATATCCATCCGATGGATCATCGCCGCATGCAGTGACATCTTTGTTGCCTGAAACGTCCGCTGTGCTTCAGTCAACTCGCGCCACGGAATCGGGCGATTGATTTCGCCCTCGCCGAGCGCCTCAAAGGCTTTTGGAAAATGGTACGGCGGGCCCAAATCCCGTTCAGGCCGCGAGGGTCGGGCGACGGTTTCGGCGGAGAGTAGACCCATCTTTCGCATCCGGCTCCAGCGTTCGCCACGAATCGCATCCCATCCCGAGCCATATCGGTCCTGATACCGGGCGATGTCTTCCGGGAGTGCGTGCAGCGGGAAATGAGGCGCCGCGAACGCGAGGTAATGAAAGAAGGGTTTCTCCGAGTGGTTCTCGGCATGATCTTTCAGGTCAGCGATGGCACGATCCGCGAGCGAAGTCGTCGCATAGAACCCCGAGTCACGTTGTACCGGCGGCAGTGGTTGGTCGTTGAGCCAGTGTTTAGTGGGACTAAAGAACCGGCCTTGGTCTTTGAGGTAGTAAGAACGGTCGAATCCGTTTTCAAGCGGCATCCCGTCAAGATGCCATTTGCCGGTGTGATACGAACGATAGCCGGACTTGCGAAGCAGTTGCGGAAGCAGCGTTGCCCATTCGGGGCGTCTGCCTCGATTCCCGCCCCCAGATGGAACGCCCGCCAATGTGTCACGACGAATCTGTTGAGCGTAGTATCCGGTGAGGAGCGATCCACGCGTCGGCCAACATCGGCCCGTGTTGTAGAACTGGGTAAAACGCAAACCACCCGCGGCGAGCGCATCCAACTGGGGCGTCTCAATCTCGCTTCCGTAACAACCGAGGTCGGAATAGCCGAGGTCATCGGCCAATATCAACAACACATTCGGCTTCTTCTTGGCCTCCTCCGCGCCAGAGAGACACACCGACAGGAAAGTGGTGATCGCTGAGATGAGAACAACTCGTGTCGCGAGATTCGATCGAAACATGACGGTGACGACTTTGGAGATAGGCTTTCAAACTGCTGAACGATTTGCGAGACAACGCGTTTATCCTGCAGGGACAGACCCCGTTTGCAACGTCTAACGCTGCGTTTGCAGGATCTTGGTAACCCGAAACGTGAGTGAGGGAATGACTTAGATCAATACAAAACTCTTTCACGAGATCGCCTCGCTGACGCGCGGGTTTCCATTTGACGCCATGAACACGAAGGAACGCGAGCGACACTTGCCGAAAAACGCAGCTTCAAAATCTGCAACTCATACACGCGTTGCTTCTCTACTCTCGCGGAACGGGTTTGCAAGCCAAGACGCGATGGTTCTCAGAATCCGAAACGAGATAAACATCTCCCCGCTCACTGGGCCAAACGGCGGCTCCATGCGGGCGTTTCATCTGAAATCCGATGTCGGCAGTGCGGATGGTATTTCCGCCCCGATCGATCACCCGTAGGGCTTGGTTCTCCGTGTCGACGACGAGCAATCGACCGCGCGAATCGACGGCGATTCCTTTCGGCCCTCGAAAGGTTGCGACGAGTGGATCGCCACCGTCTCCGGTATGCCCCTTCTTGCCGGTGCCGGCGACCCGATAAATGCGTTTCGATTTTCGATCGATTCGCCACACGCTGTTGCCTTCACGCAAGACCAACCAAATCGATTCGTCGTCGATAGCTAGCGAGCGCGGACCGAACAACGAGACTTCATCGATCCGTTTACCATCGACCGGTAATGCCTTTTTCCCATCGCCCGAAATGGTTTCCACCACCCGAGTTTTCAAATCGATTCGTCGGAGCCGATGATTCTTTGTGTCCGCGACCAAAACACCGCCTTCTCCGTCGAGGACGATGCTGTGCGGTTGATCGAACCGTGCTGTGACGCCCGGCCCGCCGTCCCCTTCAAAACCAGCGCTGCCGTCTCCGGCCAATCGCCGAACGATCCCCGTCTCGGCTTCGATCCATCGAACGCAGTGATTGCGAGTATCCGCGATGTACACGTTTCCGTCGGGATCGACGCGGATCTCATGCGGTGCGTTAAAGCTCGCGGACAGTGCGGGGCCGTCATCGCCGCTTAGACCGAGTCTGCCATTGCCCGCGACGCGACGAAGCGACTTCCCTGCCAAGTCCATCCGCCAAATCGAATGATCGTTGACGGTCGAAAAGAAAACGTCAACTCCGAAGACCTCAATCCCATAGACGTTCGGTAACGCCATCTCGAGCGGGCTCGTGGGTTCGCTTCCCGGGACGGATGCCCCCGTTCCATTCCCCGCAAAGATCGACCAAAGGGACTGTGAATGCAACCGATAAACCGGAAGCAAGCAACCGAACAGCAGTATAAATCGAATCATGGCACTCTTTCCAACAGGACACGGGTGCCAAAATAGTAACCCGAATCGCCATTGGTCACAGCCATTCGCTCGGTATCAACAACACGCTCGCCGAGATCCCGGGCGCGATTCGTAACGCTCTTCGCTGGTGCCCGCCTTAATCGTCTGCCGGCGCACCGTCTTTGATCACGAATTTTGCCTTCAAACGAGCGACCTCCGTTGCCAATCCCGCCTGACGAACGCTGCGCAAGACTTCTTCGAAATCTTTGTAGGCATCGGGAGCCTCATCGCGCGGGTACGTCTTGCAGTTGCTCATCACATCATGGTCCGCCAAGTCGCGATCAATCACATCCTGGTTGAGTTGCTTTTTCGCTTTGGTTCGACTCATGCGACGCCCGGCCCCGTGATTCACACTGAAAGCCGCAACCGATGCATCCTCGTCCGCAACCATCACGCTCGAACCGTCACGTGGGTTACCGGGAAGCAAGATCGGATGTCCCGTCGCCTCAAATTTGGTCCCGGCCAATTGTTCGTGCCCAGCCGGTAACGCACGCGTCGCACCCTTGCGATGGACCCACTGCATTTCGCCGTCGATCGGTTCCCGACGCGCAATGTTGTGTGAGATGAAGTACACCAGTTCGCCTCGCACGCCAGGAAACACCTCACGGAACGAGTCCAAAACGAGCGAGTTGATCAACAAATGATTGACCGTCGCGAAGTTCGCGCCCATTGCCATATCGCACAGATAGTCGATGCCTTCTTTGGAGTCGGCTTCCGCGTAAACGAGTTGTGGGTCGCCGGCCGGAAACGCCAGGCCTCGACGTTGAAACGACGTTTTCAGCGATCGAAACTGAGCCATCGCGAGATCGTGCCCGAATCCGCGCGATCCGCAGTGCGATAGAAACGCGATGCAACCGTCTCTCAATCCGAACACCTCCGCCGCGTCGCGCTCTCGACTCGAGCCCCGCAACTGAACGACTTCGGCCTCGCCAAAGTGATTGCCGCCGCCGTAACTTCCGAGTTGTCGATATTTCGATTCGATTCGATCGAGCTTGTCTCGCGTACGCCCCATCCATTCGAGGCGGGCCGCGAGTGTGTCGGACGATCCATCGGGAGCGGTGTGAAAGGCGTCTTCGCAGGCCTCCGCCCACGCCTTTGGAATATCAAGCTTTTTCAATACGCTTTTCGCGGCGCCTTTGGTCGCGATCTCAAACCCGAGACGACCGTCGACGCGACGCGATTTAGGTGCATGCCGTTGACCGCGTCCCGCTCCCGTCGGGACCCGTTTGGAAATCGCTTTGATCACCTTTTTGCGAACCGCCAGATCCTCGATCGCGTCGGCCGGCAGATCCATTTGCAACAAACTCATGCTGCATTTGATGTCGACACCGACCGGCCCCGGATAGACGTGGCTCGGTGAAACCATCACGCAACCGACGGGCGCTCCGTAGCCGACGTGCGCATCGGGGTTGAGCACGACACAGGACACGCCGGGCGCGCGGCGGCTATTGATCGCTTGTGCAAGCGTTTCGCCCCCAAACGTCTGACGAATCGGATCGGTGCCGATGACCGTGATCGGCGAGACGTCATCACCAGCAGGCAGCATTGCCCGCGCTTCGCCGGTGACGGTCATCATTTCGTGTGTGGTATCCATGGGTGCGTCCTTGCGACGGCTCAGGCAGTGCGCCGATCGCGAATACTTGCGAGTCGGCGTCGCTCAGCATGGATCCGCGAGCGCTACTTTGAGCAAGAGCTTCGCAGACCCGGTTAGGGTTGGGCGATAGGACCGGCATGCAAATACGAAGACCAAAAAAACGGCTCCGCTCCGGTCAGTGTCTCCCGATCTTGATCCCCGTTTGCCAGGGTAGGTTCGGCCAGCGGCGACAATTCTGTCCGTTGAAGGACAGATTTTGCCCGATCAAGCGCGCCTTGGGCGCCCACAAACGGCAGTTCTTGAACGTATTCGCGAATCAGCGTCGCGGTCGATTCGCCGCCGAGTGCCCAGCGACTGATCACGACATCGCGTACGCCAGCGAGTTGCAACGTCGCGATGGTTTGAAAAATCTCGTTGCCCGACACGGGCAGTGTGGTGTCGAGGTTGGATCGAAAACCAGCCAGAAGGACCGTCGAAGGCTTCTTGGCGCGATAGCCTAGCCAATGTCCCAGATTGCCGAGTGGAGCCGATGCGTCGTGCGCCGCAAGTCGAGTTTCGAGGAACTTCGGGTTCGGATTGGTCGGCTCGCCGACGATCAGGTGACCGCATTTTGCGCCGCACTGGGCGGTGCTGGCCGGATAGTCGACAGGTAACCGCACGAGCGCTTCGGCATCGACCGAATCGACGATCGACTGCACCATCGACGCGTTCGTCTCGGCTTCACGAGGCGCGAAGAACATTCCGGCCGTCAAACCAATGATTGGACTGGTTGATGGCAAGGCTGTGGGTGAGAGTGCCAACGAAGGGGTTGCAGCGTAAGAGATCTTGATCGACTCACCGAGCAACTCCGAGTCTTCCCCTTCAACGGGAAACAGTTCGAACGGCACATACCAAAGTAGTTTGTCCGGAATCACCACGAGTTGTTCGACGCCGTTGAGCGGGCCATCCAAGAGCGTTCCCGTTTCGGAGGGGATCAATCGATCACGCAGTCCGACAGCTAGTTTTCGCCAGCCGTCATCGGTCGGTAACCGGGGCCCTCGCGTCGGCGTCGCGCCTACAGCACGCATCAGCTTGCCGATATCTGCTTGCATCCGTTTCGGGCCACGGATCGGCCAAAACATGGACTTTTTGTTGGTCGCTAAAGTCACGTACATCGTGTTCGCATCTTCGAAAAACGTGAGCAAAGCGACATTTGGAGGAAGCACTGCCATGGGCAGTTTCGTTTCCAACGGTTTTGGAACGACGTTCGGTAGCACGTAGCGATCAAGTGCGGCCGCCCAGGCCTTCTTTTCGAGGTTGGCGATTGTCGGCAAAGCCGTTTCCATGTCGTCGGGAAGTCCCGCGTTCACGGCGGCTCGAAGATCACGAATCGGTTTCGGCGCCTTGTTCCGCCAAGCCACGGCTTTTCCGTCGAGGAGTGCGTCATCCAGTCGAGAAATTCCCCTGACGGCTAGGACCCGACCGCCGATGGGGAGTGTCTGGCGAAGACGCCCCAGTTGCACATCGTCCACCCGAGCGATGATGTCGTTGGCACTCTCGCGCGCGACGGCCGTTCGCAGTCGGGCAACGCGGAGGGTGTCGCGATCCGCGAGATGTCCCGCGATCGCATCGACGGGGTCCCGTCGCCAAACGTCTTGCGCCGGGTCGTCCGCGTAACGGGCCAACAAGACGTCTGCCGATTGACCTCCCACATCCCGGCCAACCGCGAGTCGGACTCGCTGAAGCTGGTAGAGCCTTGGCATGGAGATCAGCGGGCGCCGACGGTTCCTGTTGTTCGAAACGAATCCCAACATTTGAGTGAGCGGCTCATTCCACGGCGTGACGTCACCGTTCGCGGCGGTCGGTTGACGTGCGGCGAGCCGAGCCGCGATGTAGGCTCCATAGGCTTCCATTCGGGGCTGCGCAACGTCGCGGCGTGAGGAAAGCGAACGCGCATCATTGAGATGATTGGCGGCGGTGTTCAGATCGCCTGCGGTGATCGCGGCATCCGCTGCCGCAAGCAGACAATGGAGCGAAGCTAAGCGCGATTCACGAATCAAGCTTGTTGCCGCCACCGTCGATGCCTTTTGGATCACGGCCGCTTGCCCTTCGTCGGCGCAACCTGCACCAAGCTGCATCGCTTCGCCGATCCATTCGTATTGCCCCAGACGCGCGGCCTGGTTGGCGATGACGAGACAACGTGGCACCACCTGCGAGGCGTTCTCTTTGCCCGCCATCGCCGAAGCGGCGCACAAGCCCGTGATCGGGGAAATGGGATGCGCTGAGTTATTGAACACCATCGACCGCGTACCATCGCTGATCGCTTTATCATCATTCGTCGCTCCGAACCTCTCCGCCGAGCGCATCGCTTCCATCAAGTTGCGGGCGATCGGCAGTGTGATCTCGGCGGGGTACTTGGTTGCATCGAGCAACTGTGTCGCCAACGGGTCGCCTTCCGCGAGTGGGCCGAGAATGATTCGTCTGCGATACGAAGCGATGGCTAACCCGCGCATCACTTCAACGACATCGACGCTCTTGATATTGAGTGATTCGATGACACCACCCTGCGCGAGTCGTTGTTCGGTGACTTGCTCACCCGAGTAAAATTTGATCGATCGACTGAGGGGCAATCTCCGGACCGCATTCGCTTCGGGCCACAAGAACTGTTTCGGCGAGACCGCGATGTTGTCGGTCGGCAGCAGCTCGTTCCAAACGGGCCGCCGCAACCAACCGCGAAAACGCGACGCGATGCTCAGCGCCATGTCAAAGCTCTGCATGGCGCCTTCCAGGTCGCCCATCTGATATTGCGATTCTCCGAGCATCGCCAATACCGGAATCGCATCAATCCAGCGTCCGTTGACATCCCTCCGAGTTCGGCTGAGCGCTAGTTCAAACGCATCGATCGCGACATCCAATTCACCCGTCCGATAGACCTCGAGCGCGAGGTAGTACTCACGCGACGGATAGCCGGATTGGCCGGTCGGAGGAGGGAATTGTCCGCGAGCTTCGGCGCACGAAAACGAAACGCCCAGCAGAACCAGCAACACGGGGATCAGGCGTGGAATCGACGAATGCTTCATTTCGATGCCCAGAATTCAGTCGCCTCGAGGGGCGATCCGCCAGGAAGAGAAGAGATGATCGCCGACCAGGACGATTTCCCTATTCTACGCGACAATGGCCCCCGCGCGGACTCAATTTCGAAAGCCGCATTTGCTCAAAACGAATTGCCTGCTGATTCTCCCGGTTCAATGCGTGGTGATTTCGCATTTCGGGAGACTCCGACTCAGTTTTCGAAACCCTTCGGGAGAGATGTTCGTTTTTGCCAGAGTAAGACGCTGCAGTTGGTTCATTTTGCTAAGCCATGGGATCGAGTTGTCGGTGATCCCGTAGGATCGATGAAGATGCAGTTCGTCAATTTGTTTCAGAGCGGAGAGGCGTTCCATCGTGAGGTTGGACGCCACACTGATTTCGAGACTGCGTAATTTTGACAATGTCGAAAGCACCGTCGCCGAGTCCGCTGTGATCTGGTTCCCGTCAAGCCGGAGTCTGCGCAGCTCCTTCATTCCGGCGATTGCTGGAATCGATTTGCTGGACATCCGTGTGTCTCGCAAGTCCAGTTCCTTCAGTCGGTGAAATGACTTCAGCACCGGAATGATCCCATCGTCGACCTCTGTTTGACGGAGTGAAAGCGTTTCGAGCATCGTCAGGTGAGAAAGATGTTTCAGCGTCGCCCCCGTGATCGGCGCTCCCTCGACCACAAGCCCGTTGAGGTGCGTCAGGTGCTGGTAAGGAACGAAGTGATCGTCTCGTAACTTGGGAACGTCTTGAAGGTTGATCGAATTGATCTGCAATTCGTGGTACTGGGTGTAGTGTTTGGTTTTTCGACGCTCTCGCACTTCCGTTTCTAACGTCCCCCCGACCGACCAGACGAGTGAACGAACATCCTTTTCAGGCGAGTGCATGATGTCGCAGTTGGGCATCAATTCGGCGAGTTTCGCAACCTGCTCCCGCGAAACATTGACATTCATCAGTTCGAGCCAAACAAGATTCGGCAGAACCTTCAAACGCTGCAAGTCGACCTTGCTTAGATCCGTTCGCCAAAACTTGATTCGCTCGACATTGCGACAACGACAAAGGTGGTCGATCGATTGGTTGCCGATGTAGCGAGCATCGTGAAAAAAGATTCGGGTCAATTGGTCGAGCTTCGGTAACAGGGCCGTCGATGCTTCACTGAACTCATAAAGCTCGATTGTGTTGAGTGACTTGAGCCCCCCGAGAATTCGAGCGGCGTCGGGGTGCAGCACCTGATTTTCGGTCAACCCCAAGACTTCGAGTCGATCGCAGCCCTCAAGACGATCCAGGAACGAAGACGAAATCGGACTGCCTGCAAGCCGCAGGAAACTGAGTGTCTCGAAGTTGTCAAAGGCCCGAAAGTTCTCATCATTGACCCCCGTGTAGTACAGGCCCAGCGCATTCATCTCTTCGATGTTGTTCAGCTCGGCCAGGTCCTTTCCCTCGAATCCGTCCGCCCAAATGCTGACGTCTCGCAGGTCCGGCAAACCGGCAATCATCGCGAGGTGACCTTCGGTGAATCCGACCGTATCGTCGACCTTGTAGATTTTCACCTCACCGTCCGGAAGCTCATCCATCGACCGAATCGGTGGTTTCTCCGGCACGATGCGAACGCCGCCGCCGTTTTGCAGAATCCACTCCGCGATTTCCCGCTGAGACGCGCCGGGACGCGGGCCGGAAACCGACGACAGGGTGTCGTCACCGAGCTCGGGCAACTGCTCTTCGACTTTTCGAATGGTCACCGTTTGCCGCCCACCGCGCACCATTCGGAATGCGGAATTGGTGACGACGTATTCTTCTCCAGAATCCGCAGGAACCAACACCTCGATGTTTCCTGTAGCGACCGAAACCGATTGCCCCGTATCGTTGACCGTGATCCTGCGAACGTTTCGGTCGTTTCGTCGTAAAACGATCTGCACGGAATCGTCGGCATCGATAATGACGGTGCCTTGATTCGTCGTGACGTAGATCAGAGACAGGAGGACACCGATCAGTCCGGCTGCGATCGCAATCGCTGAGCCGCGTGCGAGCCTATGATTGGCGGGGCGTTCAACAGGCGTTTCCTGCAGCGGCTTGCCTTCTTGGAACCGTCTTAACTCGTTCGCAAGCATCAACGCCGACCCGTATCGTTCATCGGGTCGCTTTTGCAAGCATTGGTGACAGATGCGGGCAATCGGCTCGGGAACTCCGTCGCACCGCAAACCTAGATCTGCCGGCTCCGCAGACCGAACGTTTTCAATGGTGGCGAGCAACGTTTGCGAATCGTAAGGGCGGCTACCCGATAACAACTCGTAGAGCATCACACCGAGCGCATGGATATCGGTTGCCGGTCCGATCGCGTTGCGCTCCTCGTTTGCCTGTTCGGGAGCCATGTAGCCAGGCGTTCCGAGCACACCGGTGCTTTGTGTGATCGTCGCTTGGGCAAGGACTTCTTTCGAAAGCCCAAAGTCCGCGATTTTTGGGATCAACGACTCGCTACCGAGTGTGATCGTTTGAGACTCGGCCGATTCCGTCGAACTAAGAAGTACGTTACCAGGCTTTAGGTCTCGATGGACGATACCCGCTTGATGTGCCGTGTGGAGCGCACGCGCGAGGATCTCGATCAAGCGAGCGCATCCGACTGGATCTCGTAGTTCTCTTTTCCGTTGCGCGAGACTACCACTGTCCATGAATTCGAGGACGAGGTAGGGGATGCGTTCATGCTCTCCCGAGTCAAAGATCCTCACGATGTGCGGATCGTCTAGCCTGGCGACGAGTTGGCCTTCCCGTTGCAAGCGTTGGCGATATTCGTCACTTGCATGCGCGCCTGCCGCAATGACCTTCACGGCGACTTCGCGATCAAGCTGCTCATGCCGCGCCCGATAGACGACGCCCATGCCGCCACGCCCCAAGCACTCCAAAATCTCGAAGCCTGGCAAATCAATCGACGAATGACCCGAGTCACGCGTTGTGTCGATGTCGTCCGCCTGACGCGCGAGTTCTCCCGCCATTCCGACGAGGTAGTTGGGCATCTCGTTTTCAGGGAGTCCGACGGAGACGTCGCTGGAGGTTAACTCTTCAAGTCGATCTTGGCACGTCACGCAGGATTCAATGTGACGCTCGAGATGCTTCGTCGAAACGCTTTGCTCCACAAGCAACAACAGCGTGTCCTCGTCGGGGCAGCCGATGTCGTGTGGTGTCTCAGGTTTCGAGCTCATCTTCGCCGTTTCCCAGCAGTTGAACTTCGTGACGAATCAATTTTTGCACGCGACTCTTGATCGCGAACGCGTTCGCAACCGAAACCCCGGACTTTATTGCCGCTTCGGCGCCGGAGAGTTCTTCATCGGCCATCATGCGAAAGACGCCCCAGTGGACGGGGTCCACCAGCGATTCGACTCGATCACGCGCGACCGCCAGGATCTCCAAGTCGTAGGACTCGGCAAGACGCGTCAAAAGATCGCTTCGGGCTTCCTTCGTGTCCAATACCTCTTGAACGGATGTCAGGGCCGTCTGTTTACCACGCGCCATCGCGAAGTCGCGGAGCGCGCTCTCGGTCACGGTCTTCAACCAGCTTCGGAAACTGCGGCGCGGATCGTATTCAAACCGACCGAACTGCTTCGCAAGCTTGAGCAGGATATTTTGCGTGACATCCTGCACGTCTGCTTCTTGCAGTTTCCAACGTCGGCACCATGCATCGATTCGCGAACCGTAGATTCGAATGAATCGATTCCACGCTTCAGCGTCTTTCGGGTCCGCTCGCAGTCGTTTGAGCAGCGTCAGACTCGTGACCGAATGATCTGTACCGAATGGCGGTCCTTCGTCTGACACGTTTTTCCGAGAAACTTTGAACACTTGCTTTCGATGAGAGCGGGACCGTCGCGCCCGCGTGCCTCCATTTTGAGCACACCTCGGTAAAACGCAACGCGCCGGTATTCACGTTGGGGCTCCACGCCGGGAGAAATGTCCGGTCGTACCCGTTTTCCACCATTTTCAGATTTCGCGTCAGATCCATGCACCAGCGCCGGTACCGGGTGATTGAGACGAACTCTCATTCCCCCAAACACCGTCGGCAATGAAAAATCCGAAACGATCCCGCAAGCGTGACCGCAAACGACTCCATCGCTTGGAGAACCTCGAAGCCCGGCAATTGCTGGCGCTCGACATCCTGAAGGACGCAAACTTTCTCGAGTTTCGTTCGGATCAAGACGTCGATTTCCGAGTCGTCGATGGGCGTCTCGAATACCGCCAGGCGGGTGGGTCTTTCACCGCCGATGTCGACCTCGGCCAAGCTGGCATCCAGCCCTTTGACCTGCCCATCGGAGACGAGATCACGACGATCCGGGTGGTTGATACAAACGCAACCGGCACGATCAACGTCGGTGTCGGCCGTATCGAGACCAAAGGCGCAAATCTCGAACTCGGCTTTGCGGAGTCTTCCGTCGATTCTGATGGTGACCGAGAGCGCGGCCGGCCTCGCGGTCCAAAGATTCAGATCACCGACACGATCGATACCGCGGGCGGAGACATCGCATTCGGCTCCGTCGATGAAGTGGTCGTGTTGCCGGGCGTCGTCGTCTCCACTCGCACCGATATCGCGGACCCCGCCGCCGGACCCGCCGGTGATCTTTCATTGAGCGTCGCAAATGACGATCGCTTCAATCCGTTCTTCAATGTCGACGCGGTGACGATCAATGTCGGTGATGGAGCTCGATTACTCGCCGACTCAACCGGTGCCGAGCCGGGCGACGTCGCTCTCACCGCTTCCAATGTCAACTTTTCACTCGATAGCCTGATCTTCAATTCGATCAGCGGTCTCGATCGCGCCGCCAGCATCGACGTCAATGGTGCCGAAATTGTCGCGGGCAATATCGACATCAATGCGGATACCGGCGACATCAATCTCATCGGTGATCGTCTCAAGAAGCTCGACGACAAAGAAGATACGGATGTTGACGAAACCGTCGCGGGTGAATGGGCGGCGGGGTTGCTGCAATCGTTGGTATTCAAGCTCGATGACATCATCAGCCTGCCAGCCACGCTGAGCGTTCGAAAGTCCACCTCGGACATTCAACTCTCCGGCACAACGTTGGTCGCGGACGCCGACGTTGACGTAGAGGCGACCACGAAAGCCGAAGCGTTCGGTGAAGCCACCTACTTCTTCAGCAGCAAATTTGGGGTCGCGGTCAGCGTCATGTATGCCGAACCAACGGCAAACGTGACGCTCGAAGACACCGAGGTGATCGCGGGACGCGATGTGTCGCTGAAATCAAAAGCGACGGGTGTTGCGGATGGCGAGGCCAAGGTCAAACAGAATACCAAGCTGACCAAGCAATCGACGGCCAAGGAAAGCGTTGAGTTCGCCTTCGCAGTGGGGGTCAATCGCCCCGATTCCGACGTCCTCTTCGATAAGGATTCGTCGATCATCGCCGATGGCAACGTCTCGGTCATTAGCGAAGGCAGCAACAACACCAAGAGTACGGCCACCACCACCTCCTTCGTCGATGGTACCGCCGGTATCACGTTCGCCCTGAACTACACCGAAGCCGATATTCGGACACAGATCGACGGCGACATCACCGCGAGAAGTCGTGAGATCGCCGATGTCGTTCGTTTCAACCCGCTCGATAACGGCGTCATCGACTTTGCGACCAACGAAATCCGCTTCGGCTCGCCTCACGGCTTCGAAGACGGTGACGACATCGTCTACGATTCGGGTCTTGCCGCCCCCCTCGAAGGCCTCGAATCCGGCGACAGCTACAGCATCAAAGTCGTCGACGAAACAACCATCCAGTTGCAAGCCGACGACGCATCCGGCGATCCGCAAGTCGTCTCTTTTGGCGGCGCGTATTCGTTGCTGAACGTCGGGAATCGCACGCTACCGATCGTTTCAATCGAAGACGACGGCGTCATCGTTTTCCCCGACTCGGAACACCAAATTGCCAGCGGGGAGTCGGTCAGCGTGCAAAGCGCACCTGGAAGGGTCATTCATCGTCGCGTCGGCGACAGCCTGATCCGACTCGATGGGTCACAGGTCTATACGGCCATCGTGGATCCCGGCCAACCGGATCGTCTCGCGCTCATCGACGATCAAGGCGAGGGCGTTGAGTTGATGACCGATTCCGTCTTCACGGCCGGAAACACAAGCTATCGACTATCAGGGTTCAGCGTCGACGACGACAACATCACGCTCGAAACACTCGATGGAGAAGCGGTCACGCTGCCACCGGCCACCGCAGTGAGCTTCACGCAAGGACACGCGGATCGATTTGCCGGGCTCAACGATGGCGAGACGTACTATCTCGTCCCGTTCGCGGGCGAAGACTCCTCGTACCGACTGACCGCCGAGTCGGACCATGCGACCCGTGCCATCCAAGCAGGCAATGACTTGGTCTTGCAGGTCATTGCAACCCTCGAAGCCGAGGACCCGCAGCCGGAACAGGAGGCGATCGACGACGCCGCGGCCGACGCCTTTAACAACGCCGTCGTCGAAACGCTCATCGATCCCGACGTCCAGCTCACGGATTCGTTTGACTCGGTCGTGATCGACTTGACGGAAGCCTCTGAGCACGTGTCGGGTTCGGGTCACGAACTCCGCCCGACTGGTGTTTCCGGAATCATCATTTCGGCAACACTCTCAGGGAAAGAAGGTGGGAAAGCGGGTGGCGGTATCGGTGGAACCCCGAAAGCGCGCAACGCTCTTACTGGAGACGCCGGCGATGCGTCGTTCCTGACAAAAGCCTTCAGCGGTCTGTTTGGGTCCAACTCCAGCACCACCGATCCGGACTCCCCACTCGGCCAAATCGAAAACTCGGTCAATCAAGCCACCGCAGAAAGCAGCGCCGAGGAGTTCTCAAGCTCGCGCGAATCACGCATCGGCGTCGCAGCAAGCATTTTGATCCACTACTCCGACAACTCGATCGTGACCCAAGTCGGTCAGGAGGCGACGCTCGTTAGCGGCCGCGATTTGACAATCGGTTCATCGGCCAAAATCAACGCCAGCGGTTCGGCGAGCGGAAGCGTCAGCTTCGGCGAGAACAAGGATGCAAAAACCGCTGTCGCCGCGGCGCTGATGGTTGGCATCTACAACAACGACGTCCAAACACTCGTCGAACGCGGAGCTTCACTCAACGCGGCACGGAATCTCACTGTCGCTGCAAAGAAAGAGTATCCCTTCAAGTTTCCGTTCCGCGACCCGTCTGCCTTCGATGCGGAGTCGTTCTTCGCCAAAGACCCCGTCAAACAGTTGACCGCGCTGTTCGATGGCAAGTTCGGTTTGCAGTCGCTGTTCGTTCATCACACGACACAAACCAAAGCGTCCGCGTCAACCAATGTTGATAACGCGATCGCGGCTTCGATCCAATACGTCGGCTACAGCGGCGTCTCCGAAGCGATCGTCGGATGGGAAGAAGAAGGCAGTGACTACGCCGGGATCGTCACCCGAATCAACCAAGACCTGCCCGCAGACATGCCGGCACTCGAGCAGTCGGTGGTCGTCGATGCCGAAACACTCGTCGACACGATTCATCTCGTCGGCAACTTTAGCATCGGATTCACACCGGAGGGTTTGAAGAAGGCGATCAAGAAAAAGGATGTCCGTAAAGTCTTTAGCACGACACCGACGCGGGGCAGCAAACTCGGTATCGGTGGCACCGCAGATGTTCTCGAACTCGATCACACCACCCGCGCGTTGATGGTCGGCCCCACGGTCGTCACCACGGACGCCTTGAAGGCCGATGCGTTCACTCGCACGTTCGCGCTGCGACTCGATCAGGCTGGTTCGAGCGCCGGCAAAGCCGCCATCGCTGGCACGATTTCCGTCGGGCTCGGCCAACAAACGACCATCGCCCAGATCGATGATCAAGTCACTGTGAACGCCGACGACGTTACCATCAATGCCGTCGATGACTCACTCATCATTGGGTACGCCGGTGGTGTCGTCACCGGAGAAGCCGCGGGATTCGGCATCACAGTCGCGGTGAACGATATCGACCGCACGACGCGCGCGATCGCGGGTCGCAGCCTGGATGATTCGGCGTCCGGCACACCCGTCATTTGGGACACCGACTCCGTTTCCGTCACCGCCTCCAGCAAGGGGCAAATCGCTGGAGTTTCCTTCGCAGCCGCGATCGTCCGCGACAAGAAGGGATCCGGTTCGGGCGGGTCCTCGTCTGGTGGCAACTCGGGCGGGAACGGTGGAAGCGGCGGTGGCAGCGAGGGCGGTGCCTTTCGTCTCCTCTCGCTCTTTAGTTCCCTCTCTGATGAGAACAGCGAAGACGGCTCCGTCGATTCCAGCAAACTGACGGAAGACGTGACCACCGAGTCGGGTGACCAAGCACCTAAGCCCGACGACGAAGACGGCAAAGACTACGAAACGAACCCACGCGGGCAAGCCGAACTCAGCCCCAATGCCGAAAGTTCGACCGCTGATGGCGAGGGCACCACCGAGGGACAAGGAAAATTCGGAGTTGCGATCAGCGGGAACGTCAGCGTCAACTTGCTGACAGACATCGTTGAGTCGTACATCGCCGGATCGATTGTGATCGGTACCGCTACTGATCAAGCCGATGTGGTGACGGTCGATGCCGAGAACAACACACTCAACATCACGATCGGAGGCGCGTTCGCCTTCTCCGTCAAGCAGGACGGAAAGAACGTCGGGATCGCGGGAGCGGTCAGCTATAACCAACTCGACGGTAAAACACTCGCAGCGATTTACGACGCGACGCTCAATGTTCACGAAGTCCACGTGAATAGCAGCCGAGATGGTGTCTCGGGAACCTTCACCGCCGGCGCCGCGGGTGCGAGCCAAGACAAAGGTATCGCCGTGTCGGGGAGCGTTTCCATCAACCGGCTGAGCGCGGACACCCAGTCCATCGTCGAAGCCGCGACGATCATCAGCGACGAGTCGGTCGGGCTGACTGCACTCGACAAGAGTCAAATCATCTCCATCGCTGGTGCGGGATCGTTCGGCGGTAAAGCGGGCGTCGGTGCGGCCGTTTCGTACAACGAACTCGGTGGCGAGACCGCCGCGATTCTGGGAACGGGCTCGAATGTGATGCTTCGAGACTCGGCGTCACTCGCAATCCAGGCGACGAACGAGCGCGAAAAGAAACGCGACCCCGATGCCAAAGCTCAGCCTCGGATTGTCAGCGTCACCGGAGCCGTCGGCGTTTCGAAGGACGCGGCCGGAGTCGCCGGGATGGTCAGCGTCAACTTGATGAACAACGAAACCAAGGCGGCGATCGATGGCGCTAGCGTCATGCATGTTTCGCCCGCCAGCCTGGACACCAATGTCACGGTTCAATCGCTCGACCAATCGTGGATCGTGGGCGTCGGGGGTGCAGTCGGCATCGGGGGCAAAGCCGGAATCGGACTCGGAATCGGTTTCAATCGAATCCGAAGTCAAACCGTTGCCGAAATTCGCGACAGCGATTTGGATGTTGGTCGCACGTTGTTGGTCGACGCCCGCACCAACAGCGAAATCGAAGGCGTCACCATCGGTGTCGGCGGCGGAACCAAAGCGGCGATTGCCGGTAGCGCTTCGGTCAATCTGGTCCAAAATGCGACCCTCGCTCAGATCATCGAAACCGACCCCGCGTCGGATCGCAGCATCCGAGTCTTGGGTGACGCGATCGTCACAGCGCTCGATGAGTCACTGTTGATCACCATTGCCGGCAGCGGCGCGGGCAGCAGCGGCAAGTTCGCTGCGGGTGCGGCGATCGGCTACAACCTCGTCGGTTCCCAAGAACTGGAAGACGAACCGGATTTGATGGGGACGCAGGCCTTACTCGATGGCGTGCACCTCGTTGCCGAAAGCGGTGACATCGAACTGAAAGCTACCTCGAGCACACTGCTCGTTGGCGTTGCCGCTGGTGGCAGTGGCAGTAGCGGCGTGGCGATTGCGGGTAGTTTCAGCGTCAACGAAACCAAGAAAACGATCGTCGCCGAGATCCGCAACGCGGAGTTGGTTCAGACGCGCGGCGGCGACCTCATCGTCGACGCTGTTGATCGAAGCGAGATGGTTTCCTTTGCTGGAGCAGGTGCAGGTGCAGGCACGGTCGCGATCGGTGTCGCGGTCACCGCCAACAATGTCCAGAACATCATCCGGGCTGGAATCCGCGGCAATTCGTCTGCCGGAAACACCAACATCGATGCTTCGGGCGACGTCCTCGTCACCGCCGGCTTCCGCGACGCCGAGTCGCTTCGCATGCCGACCGAACTGGTGCTGACCGAAGACGACGAGCCGATCAAACTTCCGAGTCGCGATGATGAACTCAAGATCAAGCGAAAGCGCCGGGACGAAGACGGCGAGGTGATCGAGGAGGACGAACGCAACACGGGTTCGGTCGTCGCCGTTGCCGTCTCTGGTTCGGGTGCCGGAACCGTTGCGATCAACGGCAGCGTTTCACTGAACTGGTCCCGAAACGAAGTCCTCGCGGCGATCGCGGACGACGCGATCGTATCGGCGGGCGAAGACATCACGGTTTCGGCCGAAGACACCGCGCGGCTGTACAGCATCGCGGGCGGTGGGAGCGGCGCAGGAACCGTCGCGGTCGGAGCATCACTGGCCTTTAACTACCTCGGCGGCGATCCCAACCGACCGAATCTGCAAGGCGGCAATCGAGTGCGCGCCGAGATCCGGGATGCCACCGCAACCGCCCAAACCGTCGACGTTTCCGCGGTCTACTCGGGCGAAGCGTTTGCATTCTCGATCACCGGCGCTGGCGCGGGCACTGTTGCCGTGGTTGGATCGATCAATCTGAACTTCATGGCCAGCACCGTCGAAGCCGAGATCTCCGAAGGCTCCGTTGTTCGCTCTTCCACCGTCGACGCGAATTCAAACGGCGTCGAAGTCATCGCCCGCAACGACGGATCGTTGATCGCGTTCGGCGGGGCTGGTTCCGGTGCAGGCACCGTCGCCATCGCTGCCGCCGTGACCAGCAACATCATCTCGTCCCAGGTGACCGCGGCGATCAGTGGATCGGACACCCAGGTCACGACACAGGCCGGGGACCTCCGTGTAGAAGCCGGCACCAACGCGGAAATTCTGAACATCACCATCGGCGGTTCGGGTTCCGGCGTTGCAGCGGTCGCGGGAAGCGGTGTCGGAAACGTCATCAACGGTAACACGGCCGCTCGAATCACGGACGCCACGGTTGACGCCTCGCGCGACCTTTCCGTTCGCGCAATCGATAGCTCCATCATCTCTTCGGTCGTCGGCGCGGGAGCGGGTTCGGGTGTCGTCAGCGGAGGCGTTTCCGTCGACGTCAACTTGTTCCAATCGACCACGGTCGCCGAAATCAATGGTGCTTCGACGAATGCATTGCGTGAGACACGCGTCGAGGCACTCAGCGAACAGGGGCTCGTCGGCGTCGCGATCACCGGCGCGGGCGCTTTGGGCGCTGCCATCGCGGGCGCGATCGGAGTCTCCTCCGTTAACACGACCACCATCGCACGGATCGGGGACAACGCCTCGATCAACCAAGACCCGACGTTTGAAAGTGCGATACAAGACGTCATCGTCCGAGCGGAAAGCAAAATCGGTGGTACGGGCAAAAAGTTGCTCGGCGTCAACGACAACGACACCATCACTCGCTTTACCACCGGACGTGGTAGCGGCGCAGGTGGCATCGGAGGCGTTGCGACCAGTATCGATGTCGTCAAACTGCGTCCGCGCACGCTCGCCGAGATCGGCGATTCTGTTTCCATCGACGCCGGCCGCGACATCCGTGTCCTCGCAAACTCGGAAATCGATGCGACAGCCAACACGTTCTCCTTTGCCGGCGGCATCGCGGCTCTCAATGGAACCGTCGGTGTTCTGACGGTCGGACGCGGACTCGACGCGGACGAACGCGAACAAGCCATCGGAGAAAGCGACGATAACGGTGACAACGCCGAGACGATCTCGGAGAAACAGCTCCGCCTCTTCGATAAAGCAATTGGCATCGAGTCCCAAGCCGCCACCGCCGTCGGTGATGCCTTTGCGAATGATGTTCGAAGCGAAGGCGCAACCGTCCTCATTGGAGACGGTTCGCGACTCAGCGCCGCCCGAAATCTGAAACTCGCCGCGACCACCGATGTCACGATCGACGCGGTGACCGGGCAAGGCACGGTGGGAATCCTTAGCGTCGGCGGTAGCGTGACCTACCTGAACTCTGGAATGTCGGCGAACGTCACCATCGGTGACTCGGATGTTTCGGCGGGCGGCAACATCGACATTGACGCAAAGAACACGTTCTCCGTCAACAGCGTCGCGGCGGCCGGGTCCGCCGGCGTCGTCACCGTCGCCGCACAATCGGCTCGCATTCGCGACAGTTCCACCGAACGCATTCAAATCGCCGACGGAGCCAGTCTTTCCGCCACGAACCAGCTGCGTCTTGTTGCCGGTCGCGACCAATCCTTCGAAGCCAACGCGACTGGAGGCCAGGTCGGTGGCGTCGCGGCGGGGGGCGCTGAAGGTGTCATCAAAGTCCTCGGCGGTACGGCCGTCCACGTCGGAGAGAACGTTCGAATCGGCGGTCAGACGATCGAGATCGGGACGGAAACGGACATCAAGACCGACGCGGTCAGTGTCGCAGTTGCCGTCGGTGGCATCACGGCGGCCGCCGCTGTGTCCAAGTCTGAAATCGAACCGAACATCTCGACGACGATCGGCGACAACGCCGTCATCACGGGCGAGGATGTGACCATTGCCACGAAGGCTCGATTCAACGGCGTCGCCGACGCACTCGGAACTGCGATCGCACTCGCAGCCACGGGGCCGTCGGTTTCCAAGTCCGTCGTTGCACCTCGGATGTCGACCCACATCGGTGAAGGCGTCGTTTTCGACGTCGACCAAAACCTGTTGATCGACACGGCAATCCACCAATTCGACAACCAAACCAGAACCGTAGCGAGTTTCTCGACGGCCTCTTCCGGAGGCGGAATCGGAATTTCCGCCGGTACCAGTGACGCGCTCCTCGCTGGCAGTGTGACCACGGCCATCGGGAACGATGTCACGGTCCGGAACGCCGGAAATGTGGAATTCCGCTCCTCAACGGACACCGACACCTTCGCGCAAATGCTTGCCGCGAGCGGAGCAATCATTGCCGGCGGCGATAGCGAGGCGGCCTCGATCAATGGCCTCGTCAACCGTGTCGAAATCGCCGAAGACCTCAACGCAATCGATGTTGGAACGGTCTACCTAAACGCCAATAGCAACAACATCGTTGCGGCGTTCGACGTCTCCGGAACAGGCGGACTCTTCAGCGGTGCGAGCGCGCGAGCCAAGACCACCAATTTGTCACGGACGTCCGTCGATTGGCAAGATTCGATCCGCGATTCTCAGTTGACGCTCGACAATTTGGTCGTCAACGCAAGCGATAGCGGCACCATTCGTTCCGCCGTCGATTCGGTGAACGCATCCGCGGCCGGTGGAGTCGGCGTCAAAATCACCAACACGGTCGACACACGCGCGGGCGTGACACTTCCGGCCGGACTCGATGTCGATGCCGAAGGCACCGTGTTGATCACCGCGTCCAATACCGTCCGCAAGGAGCTCCCGGTCGTACTGAAACCGAAGATCGACAAAGACGGCGACGGCAACTTCGAGCCCGACGAAGACGCCAAGCCCATTCGTTTTGACGTCGCCAGCGGAAGCGGTGGGATCATCGATGTCCCATCCGCAAGCAGTGAAACCACGATCGTCAACCGAGCGGAGATCGTTTCATCCGCTAATCTTTCGGGCGACAGCGTGAGTATTTCTGCGACCCCGATCCTCGACGTCGCTGATCGAGTGCGACTGACCAGTGGCGGATCGGGCACGGGAGTTGTGGCCAAGTCCAACGTGACCGCCTCTCCAGTCGCGGACATCTTTGTCGGTGGTGACGTCACGTAAGGTCGAGCGTTGCAAGTCACCGCGTTTCCGCGCGGTTCGGTGCAAACACAGGCAATCGGCAAAAGTTTCGGACTCTCGGGAGTCGTCCAGGGTGAATCCGTTGTCACACTTTCACCGATCAACCAAGTCCAAATCGCAGG